>JAPLGV010000444.1 GCA_026389975.1 Chloroflexota bacterium | reverse complement strand
GATTTCCAGAGAACGGAATCGTTTTGATACAAGGTTCCTTTCGCAGGTGTATAATCACTGGCAATGTCATTCGTCTCCGTTCCTCGTCCCCAGCGTTCCCCCGCCTCACTTCAAATTCTGGTTGCCCTGATTGGCGGCCTGCTTCTATTTTTACTGGCTATTGGCCTGATTACAGGCGGTTACCAACTGCTTTATGCCGGTCGTGTTTTCCCCGGAATCACGATGGCAGGTGTGGATCTTACCAACATGACACCGGAGCAGGCCACAGCCGATCTCAGCCAGCGTCTTACTTATCCGACCAGCGGTCAGGTTGTTTTCCGCGACGGGGACCGGGTTTGGGTGGCGACGCCGGCCGAGCTGGGGATGGTTTTCGATGCCGGGACCAGTATCCAGAGTGCTTACAACGTTGGACGCCAGGGCGGATTGTTCACTGACCTGGCCGGTCAGCTCAATGCCTGGCAGGGCGTGCTGGACCTGAAACCTGTCATCGTGTTCGACGAGCGCGTGGCCCACGGTTATCTCCAGAATATTGCCGCCCAGATTGGCCAACCAATGATAGAGACCGACCTGCACCTGAACGGGGCGGAAGTCGTATACACACAGGGCCAGACTGGGCGATTAATCAATGTGGATGCCACACTTGCCAACCTGTTGACACAACTCTTGGCCTTCCGGGATGGGGAAGTGCAACTGGTCGTCGAGGAACTGTCCCCGGTGGTGCTGGATGCCTTGGCGCAAGCCGAAACTCTCCGCCAGATTTTGAGCGCCCCCCTGATGCTATATGTTCCCGATGCCCAACCTGGTGATCCCGGCCAGCAGACGATTGAGCCGTCTCTCCTGGCAGGCATGTTGACGGTGAGGCGCGTGCAAACTGATGCGGTCTGGCAATACCAGGTTTCGACCGATGCCCAGGTGCTGGAGCAGTTCCTAGGGCAGATTGCCCCACTGGTGAACCGCAGCCCGCAGAACGCCCGCTTCTATTTTGATGACAAAACACGCGAACTGGTGCTGGTCCAATCGGCGCTGGTGGGCCGTACATTGGATATCGCTGCTACGATTTATGCTATTCAGACCGGTTTGCTGGCGGGTGAGCACAACATTGCGCTTGCATTGAATACCGCGTTGCCAGAAGTGGGTAATGATGCCACGGCACAGTCGCTGGGGATCACCGAATTGGTTTCGGATGGCTATTACAACACCACCTATTTCCGCGGTTCCGATGCAGCCCGGTTGCAGAATATTGAGACTTCCGCCCAACAGTTTTACGGTTTGCTGATTCCGCCTAACACCACCTTTTCGATGGCTGACGTGCTGGGTGATATTTCACTGGATAACGGTTACGCCGAAGCTCTTATCATCTACAATGGGCGCACTATCACCGGTGTGGGCGGCGGAGTCTGCCAGGTCAGCACCACCTTGTTCAGGACGGCCTTTTTTGCCGGTTACCCGATTGTCGAACGCCACGCCCATGCTTTTCGTGTCTTCTACTATGAGCAGCGCCCGGGCATGGGAACCGATAACGCCCTGGCAGGTCTGGATGCCACCGTTTACTTCCCGTTGGTGGACTTGAAATTTACCAACGATCGGCCCACCTGGCTGTTGATGGAGACGTACTTCCACCGGGATGAAATGAGCCTGGAGTGGAAATTCTATTCGACGAACGATGGCCGTACGGTCCAGTGGCAGAATCTCGGCTTACGTAACATCGTCCCTGCGCCGGAACCACTCTTCGAGGAAAACGCGGACCTCCCGGCAGGTACCTGTAAGAAAGTGGACTACGCCGCTGAGGGCGCGGATATTACCGTGACGCGCGCGGTCCAATCCGCCTCCGGGCAGACAATGTTCAACGACACCTTCCAAACTTCATATGAACCATGGCAGGCGGTCTATCAATACGGCCCAGGTACGGGAAACCCGCAGGCTCTATTAGACCAGGGTTTGTGTCACTAGGCGTGGTAAAATAGCCGTCTATTGCTCCTGGAATTGGAGAATAACATGATAAACAAAGATTTACTCGAAATCCTGCGCTGCCCGGCTTGTGTCCGTGAAAAAGATGGTCTGCTTAAAATATATGAAGAGACGTGGTTGGTCTGTCAGGATTGCGGGCGTAAGTACCCGATCGTGGAAGACATTCCGGTGATGCTCATCGAAGAAGGAGATAAGTGGGTCAAAGTGGCCGAGAAAGACTTGCCTGTGCCGCCGCCCATGAAGTGAGATGGTTCATAAGAAGTTCGATTTCCTGAACAAAATCCGAGTACTGAAACGCCCGACGATTGGCCAGTTTATCTGGATGGGGGTGGGACTGGTCATAGCGGTAGCATTGTTTATCTTTCTGCGCGACTTTGTGGCGTGCTGGCGGCTGACTGCTCTAGCGGGGATTCCGCTGTCCACTTGTGCGGGTCAGGCAACAGCTCCAGTGACGAACCCCGAAGGGACACCGGTTGCAGGTGAAAACATACCGACCATCAATGCGCCCCAGGTTGAACTGCCGCCACCCTGGGATGGCGGCAGCCGGGTGACCCTCCTGGTCATCGGCCTGGACTACCGCGACTGGGAAGCCGACCAGGGCGCGCCGCGCTCGGATACGATGTTGCTTTTGACGATTGACCCGGTAACCAAGACAGCCGGGATGCTTTCTGTCCCGCGCGATATGTGGGTCAATATTCCTGGGTTTAGCTATAGCAAAATCAATAACGCGTATGCCTTTGGCGAGGGATATTCTCTACCCGGTGGCGGCCCTGGTCTGGCGATGAAAACGGTTGAAAGCTTCCTGGGAATCCCGATCCAGTATTATGCGCGTGTGGATTTTCAGACCTTCGAGAAAATGGTGGATACCATTGGCGGGATTTGTATTGATGTTCCGTATGAGATCATCATAGATCCGCTTGGCCCGCATAACACAGCCACCCTCGAGGCTGGTTACGAATGCATAAATGGTTCGGAAGCCCTGGCCTATGCTCGCGCCCGTGATGTAAGCCAGGGCGTTTTGGGCGGCGATGTGGAGCGCGCTCAGCACCAGCAGCAAGTCATCCTGGCTATCCGCGATAAAGTGCTTGCACCGGGAAATTTTTTGAACCTGATGGCCCAGGCTCTCCCACTTTATAATGAGCTTTCGGGAGGGATTGATACGAATCTATCCCTGAACGACGCCATGCGATTGGCAATGCTGGCAAAGGATATTCCGCTGGAAAATATTCAAAAGGGTGTGATTGATTACTCCATGATGCAAGATGGCTTCTATGATCTCAACGGTCAGCAATTAGCCATCCTGCGGCCTTATCCCGATAAAATCCGCGAACTGGTGGATAAAATTTTCGGCAGCGGTACCATGCAACCGATGGCGTCTGGTACCGTCGAAGAGAAGATGCAAGCCGAAGCGGCACGCGTAGTGGTCATCAATGGTACCGGCGTGGAAGGCATGGCAGCGCGGACCTTCGATTACCTGACAGCTCAGGGCATGAACGTGATCGATAAGGGTAATACGGGCGAATATCACGATAATTATTATTCCCCGTTCCCCGACCGGACGATCATAATCGTCCATGCGGGGAAGCCGTACGCCATGTAGTATTTGATGGCAATGATGCAGTTTAATAGCATGAGTCAGATTGTTGTAGATTTCAACCCGGATGCCCCGGAGGATATCGTCGTGGCCCTGGGCTCCGATTGGGGTGGCCCTCCATAATCTGAGGCTGTATAGAAAATTCCCGGCGTCGAGAAGGCCGGGAATTTTTATTTTATCGGGGGCTATTTTTTCGTTTTCAGATATTCACCGATGGCACCGGCTGCTTTGCGCCCACCGACCATGGCGGTTACCACCAGGTCGGCGCCAGTAACGCCGTCGCCGGCGGCAAAAACGCCCTCGCGGGTAGTGGCGCCGGTCTCTTTATCGGTCACGGTAATGAGACCCCAATCGTGGACTTCGAGTCCGGGAGTAGTCTTACCAATCACCGGGTCCGGCCAATAGCCGAGGGCTTTGATCGCAGTGTCGACTGCGATGGAGAAATTGGAGCCTTCCACCGGGACTGGTTTGCGGCGGCCCTTGGCGTCTGGTTCGCCGAGTATCATTTCGATGCACTCGATGGCGGTCAGGCGTCCATCCTCTCCGGCGATGAACTTGACCGGCTGAGTGAGGAAACGGTATTTGGCGCCTTCTTCTTTCGCCATTTTGCGGTCTTTGCGACCGCCTGGCATTTCCTTCTCGGTGCGGCGGTAGACGCAGGTCACTTCTTCCGCGCCCAGGCGTAAGGCGGAGCGCAAGCAGTCAGAGGCCGTGTCACCGCCGCCGATAACCACCACGCGCTTGCCCAGTACCGGGCGCTCGCGTTTGCCCTCGGGGAGCAGATTAAGTTCGGTATTGGCGCGCATCAGGAAATCGGTCCCTTCGTAAACACCGGGCAAATCCTCGCCGGGAGTTTCCATCTTGGCGTCAATGCCGGTGCCGACACCGACGAAGACGGCTTCGAAACCTTCTTTGAACAAGTCGTCAATTGTTTTGTCTTTGCCGATGAACGTATTGCCGACAAATTTGGCCCCGGCTTTTTCGAAATCGCCCCAGCGGCAAAAGAAAACTTCCTTGGCGAGTTTGAAATTCGGGATCCCGTAGACCAGCAGGCCGCCAGGAGCAGGCTTGGAGTCGAAGAGGGTAACGGAATGTCCTTGTTCAAGTAGTTTTTCAGTGCAGCCCAGACCTGCGGGTCCGGCTCCGACAATGGCGACCTTTTTACCGGTCGGCTTGCCAACGGGGATGGCTACTCCCGCGGTTTTGCGCTCGTAGCAGGTTACGAAGGTTTCCAACGGGCCGCAAAGAACCGGCTCATGGGTCTTGTTCAGCACGCAAGAGCCCTGGCAGAGTTGTTCATGCGGGCAGACGCGTGAGCAAATCTCGGGCAGAGAGGATGTCTGGCGGTAGAGTTGGGCAGCTTCAACATAGCTCCCCTGCTCGATCAGCCAAATGGCTGATGGGATATCGTTGTGGCATGGGCAGGCCAGCATGCACGGGGCCGGGTCGGGACAGTGAATACAGCGGGATGCCTCCAGCATGGCGCGGTCGGAATCGAGCGGGATAACCACATCGCCAAAGTCGCAGACGCGTTCCGTAGGGGGCCGCAACGATAAGTCCTGATAAGGCATGTAGACGCGTGCCTTGCGGTCAATTTCCAGAAATTCACTTGGGATTGTTTGCATATGTAACTCTCCTGCCGATACCGACAAACTCGTACTATTTTGATATGTATCATACTCAAACTTGGGCTGTGTATACAGGCTTATATGTCACCATTGGTTGCGACGATAATCACAATGTCATGGGATGTCAAACTTCTGTTAGAAGCCGTGATGTCATGCTATCGACTTTGACATTCGCGGAGTAAAATCATCCAGTTGTTCTGAACAAGTTCTGCTATGGGCGGGACGGTTCGGTGAAACTTTTTTGCCCCTCAAGCGTGCTGTTATATGGAGATGACCTTCGCAAGTGAACAGGAATTAATCCGCCGGGCGCGTGCCGGGGAGTCAAATGCATTCGAGCAACTGGTATATGCTTTCACTCCCGATTTGTTCCGTGTGGTGCGGCGCATGACGGGTAATACCGAGGATGCGGAAGCCGCGATCCAGGAAACATTCTGGCGTGTCTGGCAAGCGCTGCCGCGTTACCAGGAGGATCGCCGCTTCTTTCCCTATCTGGTAACAATAGCTGCCAACCTGGTACGGGATGCCTGGCGGAAGGAACGCTGGGTTTTGCCTGGTGAATTGGATGAAGAAAGTGCAACTCTTTCCGGTGAACTACTGACACCGGAAATGCAATTGGAAGAGGCAGAACTCTTGCAAGCCCTGGCGAAAGCGACTGAAGAATTGCCGCCACCGTACCGCGCAGTGATTGCGCTGCGTTACGATGCAGGTCTGAGTTACGATGAAACTGCCTCTGCGCTGAACCTGCCGGTGAATACTATCCGTACGCATTTGCGCCGGGCTAAACTTGTCTTGAGTAAAAAACTGGAGGAGCTATATGGGAAAGAATGATCCATTAGACCGGTTATTGCTCCGCCTCCCGTCTGAGTCCCCTACAGGTGGCATTACAGATCGTGTACTCCGGTATATACAGGCACAGCGCCGCCGCCGAATGGGCATTCAACTTGGAGCCAGCCTTGTGTTGGCCGCGGGTGGTCTGTGGCTGAGTTCACCCCTGGTCTCCACGCTGGCGGTATCTACCAACCTTTCCGGTTCCGCCCTGACGGTGCTCACGGAGTGGATGCGGGTAGCGCTGGCCGGGCTTGAGTCATACGTCAATTATGCGTGGAATGGCGTTACCGGTATGCAAAGTAATATCGCCGCGCCAATCAGCACCTCGGTGGGGCTGGGACTGGCGGTGTTATCTGTGAGTGTTTTGCTTATCCTGGGACAGTTAATACCGCAGAATACTGGTTCAGTAAGTAAAGGAGCAAAAACATGAAACGCTGGAAATGGATCGTTGTTTTACTGATCATTCTTTCGCTGGGTTTATTGGTTGCCATGTCTTTATTGGCTGACCGTTTTGCCCCTTACTTTGCCTTCCCTGCCAGCTGGGGAATCGGGCAAATGCAGTCGGAGCATTCCTTACCGGGACGGCCGGGGAATCTCGTTTCTTCGCTTAGTGCGTTGTTCACATTAGGAATTAGCGGAATCCTGGCTCTGTACGTTGCCCCAGAGCGCGTACGCCGCGTGGCAGATTCTTTCTCCGGAAAGTTTCTGCGGCTGGCTTTGTTCGGTTTTTTGATCGGGATCCTGGTGCTGGTTGTCGGCATAAGCTCGGCGTTGATGATCGGGACTTTCCCAATAACGATCCTGCTGATCGGGATTCTGTTTGTGGCCGGCCTCATGGGTCTGGTGGCCCTGGCGTATGCCATCGGACGCAGCCTCTTGCGGCGTGCCGGATGGCAGCACGGTTCTCTAATATATGCTCTATTGCTTGGTCTGTTGATTATTGTGGCGCTTAGTCGGATCCCCGTGCTCGGTGTACTCTTATTTCTGTTTTTCATCAGCCTTGGACTGGGCGCAATGATTTCGTCTCACTTCGGTTCAGGTGAACCCTGGACATTAAAACCACTTTTGGAGGAATAGAATGGCAAGTACTGAAAATGAAGGAAAAGTCGTAATTGGTAAGTCGAAAGGTCACAAGGAGGGCAAGAGCAGGAAGGCAATAATCTGGTGGATTATTGGCGCAGTCCTCCTGGCGGTGGTGGCGATAGCAGTAATCTATGTAGTCCGCGCGCGCGCAAATACAGCCAGCGCTTATCAGACAACGACTGTTGAACGCGGCACTTTGACGGCGACGATCGGCGCGACTGGCAACGTGCGTGCCAGCCAGACAGCCATCATCAATTGGCAGACGAGCGGAATGGTCGAAACCGTCAATGTGAGAGTGGGCGATCTGGTTCTGGCAGGGGATGTTTTGGCATCCCTGGCCCCTACATCTCTTGCTCAAAACGTTACCCTGGCCCAGGCGGACCTGGTGACTGCCCAACGAAACCTGGATAGCGTGCTCCACTCGAGTACGCAGCGCGCCCAGGCGCAGCTCAATCTGGTCAATGCGCAAAAAAGTTACGATAGCGCCAATGCCACGCTGAATAGCATGCAGGCAAGTAATCATGGTGGCACGTCAGCGGATATTGAAAATGCCCGGGCGCAACTGACTCTTGCACAGCAATCTTATGATCAAGCGAAGGCAATGTACGATATGGTCAAAGACCTGCCGGATACCGATGTGCGCAAGGCCCAGGCTTATACTTCTTTATATAATGCCCAACAATCACTAACGCGTGCCCAAGATAACCTGAATTACTTCACTCTGGTTCCCGGTGGAAGCGATATTGATGTTGCTCGTGCAAAATTGGCTTTGGCACAGGCGCAACTGGAAGATGCCCAGCGTGAATGGACCCGTTTGAAAGATGGTCCGGACCCGAGCGATGTGGCTGCGGCCCATGCGCGCGTGGATGCTCCCCAGGCGACAATCAATTTTTACCGTTTAATGACCCACTTTGCCGGGACAGTCGCCGTGGCTGACCCCATGGTTGGTGACCAGGTTTCCACCAGTACTTCGGGCTTCCGCGTGGACGATCTCTCGCACTTGCTGGTTGATGTACAAGTCTCCGAAGTGGATATTAATAGTGTCACGGTTGGCCAGCCGGCGGTGGTTACGTTCGATGCCGTCCTAGGGCGTGAATATCACGGCAAGGTGGTTGAGGTATCGCGGGTGGGTACGTCAGTACAGAGCGTAGTCAATTTTCAGGTTACGGTGGAGTTGACCGATCCTGATGCAGATGTCAAACCTGGTATGACTGCGTCGGTGACGATCACCATCCAGTCTTTGGATAACGTGCTCCTGGTCCCGAACCGGGCAGTGCATCTGATAAACGGTCAACGCATGGTATACGTCCTGCGCAACGGGCAGCTGTTTGAGATTCCTGTCACATTGGGCGCCTCGGACGATACAATGAGCGAAGTGACCTCCGGCGATCTCTCTGCCGGCGATGTGCTGGTTTTGAATCCCCCGGCGAATTTCACACCTGGGCAAGGTGGTGGCCCCGGACGTATGTTTGGTGGAGGATAGCATGGCAAAGGACTGGGTAATCCTCGCCGAGGATTTGATGAAAGTTTATCAAATGGGTGAGGTCGAGGTGCGCGCTTTGGCGGGCGTTTCGTGTAATATCAAGCGCGGAGAAGTGGTGGCCATTATGGGACCGTCCGGTTCCGGCAAATCCACGCTGATGAATATCCTCGGCTGTCTTGACCTGCCCACCTCTGGTAAATATATCCTGGATGGGGAGGCGGTTGAAACCCTTAACGACGACCAACTGGCTGATATCCGCAATCGAAAAGTTGGTTTCATCTTCCAATCTTTCAACCTGCTCTCGCGCACGACGGCGCTGGCTAATGTAGAACTGCCACTCCGTTATGCCGGGAATATACCCAACAAAAAAGAACGGGCGCGGGCTGCCCTTGAGTCGGTTGGATTGGGTGACCGTGTTTCGCACCGACCGACGGAACTCTCCGGTGGTGAGCAGCAGCGTGTCGCGATTGCGCGCGCACTGGTCAATAACCCTGCCATTATCATGGCCGATGAGCCGACCGGGAACCTGGATTCCAAGGTTGGGAAAGAGATCCTAGAACTTCTGCTTGCCCTCAACCGTGACAATGGAACCACATTGATTATCGTTACCCATGACCCGGCTATTGCCGCTCTAACTCAGCGGATCATCCACCTGCGCGACGGGCTGGTAGAGGAGAAGATATGAACATCGGACAGTCCATTATCGAGGCGTTGGAAACTCTGAACGGAAATAAACTCCGTTCCGGTTTGACCATCCTGGGCATTGTCATTGGTGTGGGTGCGGTGATCGCCATGTTGGCGATCGGACAGGGGGCACAAAATACAATTACCGGTGCGATCAGTGGTATTGGCACTAATCTGCTGTTTGTCTCTTCGGGTAATGAGACTCTGGATGTGCGCAACCCCAAGCCCCTGACCCTGGGTGATGCCCAGGCGATTGCAGATCCACTTGCCGCCCCCGATGTTCTGGCGGTTGCTCCTATTATTCAGGGCAGGAGCGATGTTACTGCTGGCGGTCAGACGATGAGCGTGAGCGTGACCGGTACCACGCCGCAGTATTTCATCATGCAGAATTATTCTCTGCTCGAGGGCGATTTCCTGACCCAGGACAATCTTCAGGGAAACGCCTCGGCGGTGGTCATTGGCCCGGGTGTAGCGGACAAGTTATTTGGCCGCCGTAATGGTGTTGTCGGCGAGACCATAAGGATTAATGGGCAGCCCTTCCGTGTGGTTGGTATCCTGCAATCCAAGGGCGGCGGGATGTTCGGCAGCCAGGATAATCAGGTCATCGTCCCGTTTACCACCGCACAGACACGTCTGATTCATCGCTCGGTACTGAATCAAGTGGATCAACTCTATGTACAGGTAGTCAGCGCACAGGCAGTTCCACTTGCCACCGACGAAGTGAAGCAGATTTTACGCCAGCGCCACCGCACACCTGTGGGTGTGGATGATTTTACGGTCTTCTCGCAGGCGGATTTTCTCTCCATCGCCTCGACGGTGACCGGTGTTTTCACTATTTTTCTGGGCGGGATCGCCGGTATTTCCCTGCTGGTGGGCGGGATCGGGATCATGAACATCATGCTGGTTTCCGTCACCGAGCGGACGCGTGAGATCGGCCTGCGCAAGGCACTGGGAGCGCGCAAGCGCGACATCCTCATCCAGTTCCTGATCGAGTCGTCCATGCTTAGTCTGATAGGCGGTATGATCGGTATCCTACTGGGCTGGTTTTTGGGATTTATCGTTGGACGTATCGCGGCGGCCTCCGGGAATCCTTTCAATCCGGCCATCAGCTTGAATGCCATCCTGCTGGCAACGCTCTTCTCGGCGGCAGTGGGCCTGTTCTTCGGAATTTACCCGGCCAACCGTGCCGCCAGTCTGGAACCGGTGGAAGCGCTGCGGTACGAATAAGCTGACCTTGAGCCAGATAGCAGCACAATTATCTCCGGCATCACAAAGATGCCGGAGAATTTTTTACTGCTCCTTGCATAAATTTATGAACTACTGCCCCTTGTATAAAACCGTGAACCTGAAAAATCAAAATATAGGGATTTACAGCAATTTTGGTTCACATCTTTGTGCAGTACCTTGTGAAGTGGCCAAAAAGTAAAGAAAAAACGATGATTCGGGTTCAAATATTTACGCAGTACCCTGTAGGAGCCAGCCATGCCTGTTCAAATTGTCGAAATCGGTCCCGACCGTCTTGCGGATTATGCCAGTGTACCAATCAAGTTTGAGGTGAAATCCACCCTGCAAGTCGAATTGGTAGACGGCGGTCTGGGCGGGATGCTTCTGCGCCAGTTCCCGGTGGAGAAGCCTTACGCTAAGGATTATGACGCGTACGGAGAAATCCCCACCGACTGGCCGAAACTGTTCGACGTAACCCACTGGGGCTTCTTTCTGGCGATGGATGGTGAGAGACCGATTGGCGCGGCGGCGGTGGCGTTCGATACCACCGGGGTGTTCATACTCGAAGCCCGGCGTGACCTTGCGGCCCGGTGTGACCTTTGCTCGCAGCCTGCGTATCGGGGAGTGGGAATTGCAGCCGAATGGTCCAGAAAGCGCGGTTGCCAGCAGATGAAAGTCGAGACGCAAAACGTCAATGTTCCAGCCTGTCGCTTCTATCAGCGCATGGGTTGTCAATTGGGGGAAATCCGGCTTTATAGTTACGCGGCGGTTCTGGCTGTGGCGCACGAAGTGATGCTGAACTGGTATTACAACCTTTGACCACGAAACATGATGTAAAATAGGGGCAACCTTTGTTTAGTCACTTACTACAGGAGACTTCATGGAGAAGAAAATCGAACAACTCAAGACCATTCTGTCCGAAATCTCAGACTTGAGCTATACAGCAGCCCTGCTTGGCTGGGACCAGCAGACCTACATGCCGCCGGGCGGAGCGGAAGCGCGTGGCAATCAACTGGCGTTGCTTGGACGCCTGGTGCACGAGCGCGTCACCTCGCCCGAACTGGGCAAATTGCTTGATGAACTCAAGCCGTACGCGGCCAGGCTCGACCCGGATTTGGACGATGCCCGGCTGGTCAAAGTGACCGCCCGCGGCTACGAGAAAGCCGTCCGTGTGCCGACCAAACACGTTGTCGAATTTTCGCAGGCGACCACCCTCGGTCAACAAGCCTGGGTGGAAGCCCGGGCCAAATCCGATTTCTCCATCTTCCGTCCGCATCTGGAGAAGATTGTCGCCCTGCGCCAGGAATACGCCTCGTTCTTCCCGAATTTCGAGCATCCTTACGATGCCTTACTGGATGACTTCGAACCGAACATGAAGACCGCCGATGTGAAGGCCATCTTCGACGGTCTGCGTCCCAGGCAGGTGGAACTTATCAAGGCCATCGCCGGCAAGCCGCAGGTGGACGATTCCTTCCTACACCAGCCGTTCGACGAGAAGAAGCAGTGGGATTTCGGTGCGGAAGTCATCACCAAGTTCGGCTACGATTGGAACCGCGGCCGGCAAGACAAAGCCCCCCATCCCTTCACGACCAGCTTTAGCATCAACGATGTGCGCATCACCACGCGTGTGGCCCCGGACTTCCTCAATTCGATGCTTTTTGGTACCATGCACGAATGTGGTCACGCACTCTATGGAATGGGTGCTGCGCCCGAACTGGAGCGCACCGGTTTGGAAGGCGGCGCTTCACTGGCGGTGCACGAATCACAGAGCCGCATGTGGGAAAATCTGGTCGGGCGCTCGTTCCCGTTCTGGCAGTACTTCTACCCGCGCCTGCAGGAGACCTTCCCGCAGTTGGCGGGTGTCCCGCTGGAGAAATTCTACAAAGGCATCAACAAGGTGCAACCCTCGCTCATCCGCGTCGAAGCCGACGAGGCCACGTACAACCTGCACATCATGCTGCGCCTCGAATTGGAAATCGCCCTGATCGAAGGCAAAGTGGCGGCCAAAGATATGCCCGACCTCTGGAATGCCAAGACGCAGGAATATCTGGGTGTAACCCCGCCCAGCGATGACAAGGGTGTTCTGCAAGATATCCACTGGTCCGGCGGCGCGATCGGCTATTTCTCCACCTATGCCCTCGGTAATCTCGTCTCGGTCCAACTCTGGGAGAAGATCAACCAGGATATTCCCGACCTGGTCGAGCAAATGCGTCAAGGCAAATTCGAGACCCTACTTGGCTGGCTGCGCGAGAAGACCCATCGGCACGGAGCTAAGTTCGAACCGCAGGAACTGGTACAGAAAGTCACCGGTTCCAAGATTGACCCGGCGCCTTACATGCGCTACCTCACCAAAAAATACAGCGAGATCTATAACCTGTAGAATAACAATGACGCTCCAAACGGAGCGTCTCTTGTTTACGAGTATAATTTTTACATGCAATGCCGCATTTTCCTGACCTGCACCCTACTCGCCTTTCTGACCGCCTGCATAGCGGCGACAGCGACCTCTTCTCCGTTGCCGACCCTGACCCCGGTCTGGCCTGACACGACCCAGCCCATGGCGCTGCTCCTCGAAGCTGCAACCAGTTCCCCGACTCCCGAGATTGTTTCCCCAACCCCGGAAAAGCCCTCGACCCCTGCGACTACCCTCACCCCCGAACCGACCAACCCCTCGACCTTACCCCCGCTCCCGACTCTCAACCTGCCGCCCACGCTGGCAGCGACCAGCATCCCGCAGCCGGCAGTTGGCTCGGGCGCGATCCAGTTCTTTGGTCCGGGGCCGCTTTCGAAACTTGTCTCGCCGGTTACAGTATACGGGTATGCCATCCCTGGATACGGTAACAAAGGGCGCGTATCCCTTTATGGGGAAGATGGCCGCCTGCTGGCTTCCGAGGTTTTGCAACTGAATACCGCCTACACGTGGGCGTATTTTTACTGGACACTGCCTTTCGAGATCCAGGCAGCCGGGGAGTTGGCGCGGCTGACGATGAGCACGCAGGATCAGTATGGGCGGCTCACAGCTGTGTATTCGGTACATCTTATTTTGCTGTCCGAAGGCTTTTCGATCATCAATCCGCCCGGCGATTTGAAGGAGCGCTGCGTCATCGAACAGCCGGCGCCCGGGCGCCGCATCGCTGGTGGAATTCTGGCGGTAGCCGGGGAGATGCGCCCCTTCAATAGACTGCCTCTGGTGGTTGAATTGGTTGCCCGGGATGGCAATGTTATCGCTTCACAACTGGTGGCCAGCTCTCCTGCCCCCGACGACAGCTATGTGCCTTTTCACGTTGACCTGCCTTATTCCATTTCCACCGGGGACTGGGCGCGGCTGGTTGTCCGCCAGCCGGATGAGCGTATTGGCGGTACGATGTACCTGTACAGCCGGGAAGTTTTCCTCAATCCTTGACTTGCCCCTGCGGGGGTGATACAATAGCCGCTCGTTCGACCCGTCGCGGGGTAGAGCAGTGGCAGCTCGTCAGGCTCATAACCTGGAGGTCGCTGGTTCGAGTCCAGCCCCCGCAACTGTGTTAGTCCCCCAAAGTGGGGAAAAGTGCCTTTTTAGGCACTTTTTCGCTTAAAAGTGTGTGAAATAGGATTGGAACTCGTAATCTACGGGTCGCTGGTTCGAATCCTGCCCCTGTAAAAAGTGGAGAGTTCAAAAATGAGATGCTCTAGCCATGCAGTGAGATGCCCCGAATGTACCATTATCTGCCTCTGAGGATCTAGAGATTCACAGTAGAATAAAGTTATGACCTCTAATATTGAATTAGATCGACAGTTAGCCGAAGCCGAAAATGAGCTTCTTGCTTTAGACAGCCATCGTGCTGAATTGATAGTGCATATAAAGCGTCTTCAGCAACATAGAACTCTGCTTGAATGGCCATCTCAACTTGCGCTCCAATTGTTGCCGAACGTAGCAGTCTCTAATCAATCCAATCAGGAAGAAAAAATAGCCCTATTCCGTGCTTTGTTCAGAGGGCGAGAAGATGTATTTCCGCGCAGATTTGAGAATGTTCGGACGGGAAAATCTGGATACCAACCGGTTTGCCAAAATGACTGGGTCAACGGTGTCTGTTTCAAGCCAAAGATTTCTTGCGCTACATGCTCAGCCCGAGATTTTATTCCACTTAGCAATGATTTAATCCGGTCTCATCTTAAGGGAGCTGACCCGACCGATCGGTCTGGTCGGAACTTTACAATGGGTGTTTACCCTATGTGTCTTGATGAAAGCTGCTGGTTCTTAGCTGTGGATTTTGATAAATCCACATGGTCTGATGATGCTTTGGCTTTTCTTGAGAGCTGCGATTTGCGCAATATCCCAGCAGTATTGGAACGCTCGCGGTCCGGAAACGGTGGTCACGTTTGGATTTTCTTCTCGGAACCCGTACCGGCAGTCCTGGCTCGGAAGACGGGTACTTATTTGCTAACTGAAACCATGCGTCGCAGACCTGAAATGGGATTGGATTCTTATGATCGACTCTTTCCAAGTCAGGATACATTGCCCAGGGGAGGATTTGGTAACCTGATCGCTTTACCATTGCAAAAGAAACCCCGTGATCACGGAGATAGTGTTTTTGTTGATCAATCTTTGGTGCCATATCCAGATCAATGGGCATTTCTTTCAACTGTTCAAAGAATAGACAAAACGAGAATCATACAGGTGGTCGAAGAAGCCGAAAAACAACAAGATGAATTGACCGGGATTCGAATGCCTTTAGTGGATGAAAACGAAGCGGAGCCTTGGAGGATGTCGCCTTCTAGGATTACAAGAGAAGCGCCGATTTTGGGGCCATTTCCCGAAGAAATCACATTGATCTTAAACAATCAAGTGTATATTCCGAAGGAAGGGCTATCTCCCTCATTCCGAAACCGTTTAATCAGACTAGCAGCTTTTCAGAATCCGGAATTTTACAAGGCGCAAGCAATGCGCCTATCAACATATGACAAACCTCGCATTATCAGTTGCTGCGAAGAATTCCCGAATCATCTTGGAATTCCAAGAGGGTGCCTTGATGATCTGGTGTGACTATTAAATTCGCTAAAAATCGGGGTTGTGATAAAAGATGAGCGTTTTGAAGGCAATTCTATTGATGTAAATTTCAATGGTTCATTACACCCCGAGCAACAATCAGTAGCGGATAGATTACTACAATTCGATACTGGCGTGTTATCGGCATCAACGGCCTTCGGAAAAACAGTAATCGCATGTTATTTGATTGCCCAGCGAAAAGTTAACACTCTTGTGGTTGTTCATCGCAGACAGCTTCTCGATCAATGGGTTGCCAGCTTAGGTGCATTTTTAAACCTGGATAAGAAAGAGATCGGTCAAATTGGTGGCGGACGGACCAAGCCTACTAAACTGGTTGATGTCGCTATGATCCAAAGCCTCGGGAAGAAGGGGAAGATTAGCGATTTTGTTGGAGAATACGGTCAGATCATCTTTGATGAGTGCCATCATATTTCCGCTAGCAGTTTCGAACTTGTGGCGAGACAAGCCAAAGCCAAATATGTTTTGGGACTTTCAGCAACAGTGACTCGCAAGGATGGCCACCAACCTATCGTCTTTATGCAGTGTGGGCCAGTAAGATATCGGATGGATGATCGAAAGCAAGCTGCTGCTAGACCATTCAGTCATAAAGTCATTATTAGGCGAACTGAATTTAGCGTGCCTCCCGTGGAGGAAAATTATTCACCTACGGCAATCCAGGATTTGTACAACGCTCTGACGATTGACGAGGAACGAAAGCATTGATTATTGAGGATGTGATCACTGCTGTCCATAGCGGACGTTCGCCTGTACTCTTGACTGAGCGCCGCGAACATCTGGCGCTATTGGCAGACAAACTCAAATCACGAATTAAAAATGTTATTGTTATGTCGGGCGGTATGGGGAAAAAACAACGACAGCTCATTGAAGAGCAGTTAGGACGGATCTCGAGTAACGAAGAACGGCTGATTCTAGCCACGGGACGCTATTTAGGAGAAGGTTTTGATGACGCGCGTTTGGATACGCTGTTTCTTGCTCTGCCGATTTCTTGGCGTGGAACATTGGCTCAATATGCTGGCCGACTGCACCGTTTATATGAACTGAAGACTGACGTGCTTATCTATGATTATGTAGATGGACATGTACCTGTCCTGAAAGGGATGTTCGAGAAACGAAGAAAAGGATATAAAGCCTTGGGGTATGAAATTGCAGGAGTTGGTTGATCTATTATCCTGATAGTTGTAATAATATAAATTCCGTGTTATCATATATCCATGATACGGACCTTCAAGCATACTGGCGTAGAAGATATTTTCAATGGGATTAACAGCCCTATCGCTCGAAGGATTTGTCCGCAAAATCTATGGAAGATTGCTGCCCGCAGACTGGATCAGCTCGACTCGGTCTCAGCCTTGCAAGAATTACGGATTCCACCTGGTAACAGGCTCGAAGCACTGGGTGGCGACCGGAAGGGTCAGTACAGCATCCGCATTAATAACCAGTTCCGCATTTGCTTTTTCTGGACAGAGCAAGGCCCCGACCAAGTCGAGATCGTGGACTATCATTAGGAGAATAAAATGATTCGTGTTCCAACCAATCGTACCCCTACTCATCCAGGCGAAATGCTGTTGGAAGAGTTTCTTACCCCAATGGGCATAACCCAGCGTGAACTCGCAAATGCCATCCATGTGCCCTATCAGCGTATCAATGACTTGGTCAATGGGCGGCGGGGCGCAACCCCGAGCAGTGCTCTGCGCCTGGCAAAATTCTTTGGTAACTCGCCTGATTTCTGGATGAATCTGCAGTTGCGCTGGGATCTTTACTTTGCTCAGCAATCTGAGACCAAGGTCATCGAAACCATCCATCCGTACAAACATCATGCAAGCACAGTAGCCTAGAAGCTCAAGTTAGAAAAAAAACCTCGCGAGGCGGGATGTGTTATAATCAGAACATCTGTGCTTTACGGGCCTAAAAGAGTTCTCTGATTCGCTAATCACAGTTCTTCGGGTTCGTTTATATCGCAGGTCCGAAAACAGGTCAAAGACGCGAGCTTTGTGTGAAAGTCAGCGGATTCGGGATTGGGACTCATAACCTGGAGGTCGCTGGTTCGAGTCCTGTCCCACAATTGAAAACACACTACAGACCGCCGGACCCATGAAAATCGGCTAGCCCGGCGGTCTGTGATTCTGAAGAACGTGGCAAGAGTGGAAAATTAACGGATGAGATCAGCCAGCGCAGGAATGTGCGCTCATCCTACGAGAGACATCAATTTAGGGTGAGCTTACCTATATTTCTTCTTGAAACACTCTGGAAGGAGTTTTTACTCCCTACGGAAGAATATTCACCGACCTCGACGACGGCGCGGTAGTCTACACAGTGATGGAGGAATTCATCCCCGAGTTGCAGTCCGGCAAGGACACCTGCTTCTCCCCTTTCGAGACAATGCTCAGTATTGCCGTAATGATGCTGCTGGAACTGGCTTGGTTGATTTTTTCAAAAGTGCGCCGCGCCGGCAAGGCACGGCGCACATAACCCGGGGAAAGTTAATGTTCGGATAAATACCCTGAGATCACTCCATCATAATGCGCCGTGGACTGGAACCCCTTAACCGCCAACCGTTTCCGCAATTCAGCTGATACCCCGCCCGAGCGCAGCGCCGCCTGGACCTCGGAATAGTCCGCCGGGTCGCAGACGAGGGTCACCCGCTCGTAGTTTTTCGCTGCCGCCCGGATGAGGGTCACGCCTCCGATGTCGATGTTCTCGATGATTTCAGCGTAGGTCACACCCGGCTTGGCAATCGTCTGCTCAAATGGATACAGGTTGACGGCCACCAGGTCGATGTAATCCCAGCCCAGGTCAAGCAGCTGCTGGTGGTCCGCTTCGGTGGGACGGGCCAGCAGCCCGCCGTGGACGGCCGGGTGCAGGGTCTTGACCCGCCCGCCGAGGATCTCTGGCGACTTGGTGTACTCGGCCACCTCGGTTACGGGGAGGTTGTTTTCGCGCAACAGTTTCGCCGTCCCGCCCGAACCGAGCAGCGTCCAGCCGAGGTCAGCGAGGTATCGTGCAAAATCC
>JAPLGV010000286.1 GCA_026389975.1 Chloroflexota bacterium | reverse complement strand
TCGAAGCCGGGCTCTGTAAATGCTTCCGTTAACTGGATCTCGCGCTCGCCGCGGCGGCAGCAGAAGATGACCGCGTCGCCGTCTGCAATCCGACCGACGGGATTTCCCTGCGCATCGACCAGCACAATTGGGTCGAGCGAGTAATCCGTCTGCCCCTCGCCATATAACTCCCTGACTGCCCTGGCCAGGGCGGCAGCCCCACGGGGTAGTCCCGGTTCGAGCACGGGACGTGGTAGTCCCGGTTCCAGCGGAG
Organism: Chloroflexota bacterium; assembly: GCA_026389975.1. Classification (GTDB taxonomy): domain Bacteria; phylum Chloroflexota; class Anaerolineae; order Anaerolineales; family Villigracilaceae; genus UBA877. The sequence goes on along the minus strand of JAPLGV010000286.1, from coordinate 3,647 downwards.
TAGTCCCGGTTCCCGCATGGTAGTCCCGGTTCTCGGACGGGAGACGGGGCACGGGGCGACCGGGAAAAATATTCAGGAGCTCTCGGAACTCGTGGATGATGATATCGGGCCGGTTCTCATCGGTGATGGTGGCCTCGGCCAACTCTTCGGGCGAGATCATGATGATCACCATCCCAAACCCGGCCGAACGCGTGCCGGTCACATCGCGTTTGAGGTTGTCGCCCACGTAGGCGCAGCGCGCCGGTTCGACCCCGGCTCTGCGTGCCGCTTCGTGATAGATGGCCGGGTCCGGTTTTCGTTTTCCAAAAACCGAAGAAAGCACTACGGATTTGAAATATGGTGTGAAGCCATCTTTTTCGATCCATTCGGGGATTTCCCTGGATGAGATCAAATTGCTGATGATCCCCAGGGTGTAGCCGCGCCGGTGTAATTCAATTACCACTTCCCTGCCATTGTCCACCAACACCCGCCGTCCATTGGACTGGCGGAACTGGCAGGTCAATTCCGCGGCCAGGGGAGCGACCTTGTCGGCCGGGAACTCCGGTGCCAGCCACCGGGCCCAAAGTTCGCCCTCGGGGGCTTCGGTCAAGTGTTCAAATGCCCACTCGCGATAGGTCTTGTAACGCAGATTGAGATTTTCGCAGTATTTATCAGGCTTTTCGTCAGCTCCGAGCAGGTCGACAATGTTCTGCCGCGCAGCAGCCTGATATTTTTCGTCTTTCACCAACATTCTCAATGTATTGCCAAGGTCAAGAAATATGGCTTGAATGTCATCATTCATATGATTGGCTTTTTTATGCTCCGCCATTGGCTTCAATTGGATTTCCATTGAAGATGGGGACATTGAGCAGGTCAAGGATTGAGTTGCAGTAATAATCCGCCACCGCATCCGGGTCAAAATTTACGTGGTAGTCGCGGTTCCAGGACGGGACGGCGACTGTCACCATTCCGGCATCCTGCGCGCCCCGGAGTTCTATTGCAAGATGACCGACGAAAGCAGATTCGTCTGGAGACAGGTGCGCCTGCTGTAGAGCGTTTAAATACATCCCAGGGTCTGGCTTGTGCACCCCGATGACTGTCGAACAGGCGATCACGTCAATATACTCAGCCACTCCCACTTTTTCCAATCGGCGTCTCTTCCACTCGAGCGGATACATCGTGTCGGTGATAATGCCCAAAAGATAACTGCGCTGCTTCAATCCCTGTAATGCTTCTCTGGCACCGGGGACGGGGAGGACAGCATTGGAATAATCAATGATCCGGGTGATAAAAGTTTGACGTAAATATGGGTCTGCAACACCATGCATCATTAGAAACTGGTCCCAGTAAGCCTCATGTTTTACCAGCCCCTGGGAGGCTTGAGCATGCAAAGCCAGGAGATGTGTGAGGTCTTCTGAAGGTACTTCAACGGAAAAACCGCTCTTCCTGAGAAGACCCAAGGCGAATTCTTCCGTTGGGCTTGCCCGGCGATACAAAACACCTGCTGCATCGAAAAAGATACCCTTGATCATTTTCTAAATCCCTACAAGCTTTCTCACCACATCTAGCGTATTAGTCCCGGTTCACGGACGGGGCACAGTAGTACCCGGTTCCAGCACGGGCACGGGACGTGGTGGGAAAATATCCAGCAAATCCTTCATTTCGCGGATGGTGTAGTCAGGTTTGACCTCCCCGGTGGATGGCTCTTTGGCCAGCGTTGCCGGTTCGAAAAACAGGATAAACATCCCGTAACCGGCCAGGCGGGTGCCCTCCACATCGCGGACAGGATTGTCACCCACGTAGACGCATTTTGCCGGTTCCACCCCGATCCGGCGGGCGGCTTCCCAGTAGATCTCAGGGTTGGGTTTTCGTACTCCAACCTTCGAGGAAAGCACGACCGTCTTGAAATAGCCGGTAAGGCCGTCCGTCTCCAAATAATCCGGGATTTCCGTCTCGGTAATGGTGTTGGCAATAATTCCCAGAAGGTAGCCACGCTTACTCAGTTCAATAACGGTTTCCTTCACATCTTCTCGCGGAACACGGCGACCATCGCAGTCACGCCACAGGCGGGTCAGTTTTCCAGAGAGCGGTGCAATCTTTTCAGCTGGAAAATCCGGCAGCATCCATTGTGTCCACATTTCCTTTTCGGAGGCCTCAATCAGCTTCTCTTTTGCCCGCTTCCGCAAGACCTGGTATCTATCCTCCAGCAGTTTGTTAAAAGCATCCGGGGGCATCTGTGCACCGGTTAACTCAACGATTTGTTGTTTTGCCTGGGCCATAAATACTTCGTCCTTGATCACAATCCGCAGGGTATTGCCAACGTCCAAGAAAATGGCTTCGATATTGCTTTGCATAGTCTTTTATCCTTTCATATCAATAGAGTTCAAGGTGAGCACCTCTAGAAAATATTATGCAAGATGTCTGTTTGCAAATGATACAACATTTTCAAATAAATTGCAAGTTATCTTTCATAACTATTGACTTTAACCACTAAATTGAGTAAACTAAGAACAGGTAATGCACACGTGTGCACGAACCCCCGTCAGAGTAAAGGAGCGAGATGCCGGTCACAATCAAGGATATTGCAAAACAGACGGATGTCTCGCATTCCACTGTTTCGCGGGCACTGCATGGCAGTCCGTTGATTGCCAAAAACACCGCGGAACGCATCCGCCAGACCGCGCTCGAATTGGGCTACTTCCCCAGTGCTGCCGCCCGCAGCCTGAAGACCAACCGCTCGCAGGCATTGGGGGTCATCGTCAGCAGCGTGGAGGACCCATTCTTTAGTGAAATTTTGCAGGGCATCGAAGAAGTGGCTCAGAAAAGCGGCTACAGCCTGTTCATGGCCGCCTCGCAACGCGACCCGGAACGGGAGCAGGCCATCGTCGAGGCCATGAGCGAGCACCGCGTGGACGGCGTCATCATCTGTTCCGCCTCCTTCAAAGCAGAGCAACGCCGCCAATTTCTTGCGTACGGCGTCCCGATTGTTGTGGTCAATAACCAGGCCGCCGAAGATTACCGTTATTCCATTTACCACGATGATGTGGACGGCAGCCGCCAGATTACCCATCATCTTCTTGATCTGGGACACCGGCGGATCGCCTACCTCGGCAACTCTTCCTCTGGCCGCACCACCCTGGACCGTTTGACCGGGTTTCAACAGGAAATGGAGGCGGCCGGGCTGGCAGTTCCTCCTGAATACATTCACGAAGTCTCCGGTGGCGGACCCGAGGACGGCCTCGCCGGGCTGGAGCATTTCCTCGCCCTGAGCGACCGTCCCAGTGCGTTGGTCTGCTTCAACGACATGATGGCCATCGGTGTTCTGAAAGGGTTGCGGCAGGCCGGCATCCAGGTTCCGAATGAGTTCTCTGTCACCGGCTTTGATAACATCGTGTTCTCGGCTTTCACCAATCCGCCGCTGACCACATTCGACCAGCCCAAACGCTTCATCGGGGCCGAAGCCGCCCGTCTCGTCCTGGAACTGCTCAATGCCCCGTGCCCCGTCTCCCGTCCGAGAACCGGGACTACCACGCAGCCCACGTTAGTACCCTGCTCCAGCACGGGCAAGGTCCGGAGGTTGAAAGGCAGGCTCCTGGTCCGGGAAACGACCGCCCTGCCCACAGCCTCATCGCCCCGTGCCCCGTCTCCCGTCCGAGAACCGGGACTAC
>JAPLGV010000226.1 GCA_026389975.1 Chloroflexota bacterium | reverse complement strand
TTGACCAGCCCGCGCGCCTCGATTTCGGCCTTGCCTGCCGCGAGTAGTTGTGCAACCCGGTCCAGGCTGGTGACAACCGAAAGTTGAGGGGTTACGTCGTAGGTACGCAGGATATCGCTGAATGCAAGAAAATCCATCGCTCGTTGGAAGGTGCCGTCGGGGGAATGGTAGCGTCCGGTATTTGTCGCCGCATAAGGGTTCCATGGAACTGCTACATCGTTGAGGGGACCTGAAACCGAGGCATGTTCGAGCAGCAAGCCTGGGGCTTCTGTGCGGGCGAGGTACGTCAACGTACGCCGGTATTCGGCTGAATCGCTGTGATGACCGGTATCAATTTTCCAGTATTCGATCCCGGCCTCATGTGTCCAGCGGGCGCGTTCGCGCCAATAGGCCCCCGCGGTTTCCGGTTGCGCGCTGAAGCCATCCCTGCCTTCGCCGGGGATCTGCGGCGCACCCCATAAACCGGCGCCGCGCCAACCGCTAACCTTGCAGAGTTCGTCCAGTTTGCGCAGTTGCGCCGCGGGCGCGCCGGTGCAGGAGGGAAAGCGCCCTGGATCTGGCAGGAACGGGCTGAAACGCCAGCGCTCTTTGTCGCCGTCCATGCCGACAGGCACATCCCAGCCTGCGTCAAAGAGAACATAAAGGTCGCCGCGTACCTTGTTGAAATAATGTGCTGCCCAGCCAGGGTCGTCGAAGAGTAAGCGTTCATTCAGATTGGATGCCGGGCCTGTCCAGGAAGCCATGTTTGACACCTCAGTCAGGCTGTAGTTTTGGATCCCCCAGGTGCACCAGTAATTTGGAGTCTTGCCGGAGGTCTCAGGAATCAGATTCATCCTCCGCCTCCAGGTTTTAGTGTCATCGGTGCACCGCCTTGAAGTGCTGAGTCGAGCATTGCCAGCGTGACGGCCTGGTCGGTGCGTGCCTGGAGAGGGCCATATTCCGGGGGCTGGTTTTCCCGAATGGCATTGACCAGGCTCATCAAACAATCGGCCACGGCGATCATCTCATCATCCATGTAATACCCACGGAACGGATTGCGCCAGCTGACCTCTGGTTGGGTGTGGGCAATGATCTCACTGAGGGTTTCCATACCACCCACATTGTGGAAGCGGCGCTCTAAGAAGACTGGCTGTGGGTCTTTGCCGTCTGGCGTGACCAGGGTTAGCTGATCGCCGACCGCCATCCCTTTTTCGGCAAAAAACTTGGTTGACCGCAGCCAGCGTAGTGGTGAATCGTAGGCGATGCTCGACCAGTTGAAGAATCCGAGGCGGCTATCCGCGAAATGGAGCACTGCATGCTCCCATTGCTCCTCGCGCTTGCCTAAAGTTTGGGATATCCAAGCATAATGCGGTGCCACGGAAAACTGTGCCGTCGCTCCATTGACGGAGACCACCGGTACATCGAAACCGATGTAACTGCGGATCAGACTGACACCGTGGTACCCATGCCCCATAAAGTCGTTATAGGCTGTCAGCACCTTTCCAAAAACCCCCGCCTGGATCAGGGATCGTTTGATACGTTCCACTGGGCGGCGATAGTACTGTTCGGCAACTTCGATTTTTAAACCATCAGCATTTGCTCTACTAATGATTGCATCCGCATCCGCCAGGTCATGTGCGATCGGGGTCTCGAGCAGGGCATGCAGCCCCAGGTTCACCACGCGCCGGCCCAACACTCCATTAGCCGCATAACCCACTGAGACAATGGCAGCATCCGGGCGGACCTCATCCCGCAGCCGTTCAAGGTCGGTGAACCATGGCACACCGTACTTCTCGCCTAATGCTTTGGCTTTATCCTCCGAGCGGCCCCAGATACCGACGAACTCCACATCTTTCCGAAGCAGAGCGAGTAATGGGCCGTAGAGGGTATCACTGCGCTTGCTGGTACCCAAAACAACAAAACGGATTCTTCCACTCATGGCATCTCCCTTGCATGGACCTGCAGATCGGCAGGTTTAGAAAAGAAGCAGTAATACTACCCAAAACTTGATAAGTCCCATTCGTCATGCCACTCAATAATCATCTGATCGTCTAGAAAACAAATCGGTAACCAAATATAACGCGACGCGCCAAGATTATGTTTATTCCACCTATCGAACATTGCAATATACGCATCCAACTTACCTACGACAGGAAAGACAAAGGTGCTTTGTCCATAAAATGTTCCAGCGGCATTCGATCCCACACAGGGATTCCCCATTACCTTCCATGGCCCCAGGATATTCTCCACCACCGCATATTGTGCTGGGTTTGGATCCCAGCCTGTACACCCGGAAGTAATGAGATAGTATTTTCCCTGTCGTCTAAAAACTGCCGGGGCCTCCCGATAGTCTTTCTCGAAATTCTTGGTGTAAATACCAGCGGTATGTAGATAATCGCTTTCCAATTCGCCGATATACATTTTGGCGTTCCATTCGGATGAATGGAATAGATACGCTTTCCCATCCTCGTCCTTAAAGACGGTCATATCACGACTGTCAGAATCGTGAGGGGGGATACTGCCTTGATATTTATAAGGGCCTGTTACCTTATCACTGAGCGCAATTCCCACCCTTGCATATTGATAATCTTTCGTGTCGATATGCATGAACATCACAAATTTCTTGGTGAGTTCGTTATAGACGACCTTCGGTCGTTCGATAATTTTACTTGTGTGAAGGTCGTGCTCGATAGGTTCATTCACGGCAGAAAGCACCAGACCTTTGTTTTCCCAGTGATAGAGATCTGTTGACGCATAGCACGACACCCCAATGGCATCCATGGTGAACCCAACTACACCACCTTGCTTTGTGGGTCCATTTTTGTTTTCACCAAACCAGTAATAGATGCCGTTAATATAAAGAATACCGCCACCATGGGCTTGGATAGGAACTCCGTCCGTGTCATTCCAAATTTTTCCAGGGGTAAATGATGTTTTCATATTTTTCCTCTGTGAAGGCTAGAATCTATTTGGATTAGCATTACCAATTACTGGCGCTGCTGTAACTCCTCAGCCTCTTCTTCCAAAGAAGTCGGAGCATCTACTAGAGCGATAAGATTCATAAATTCATTCCATCTTGGCGACGCCAACCCCGATAAACCGGCCCGCCGCGCCGTAATAGAGCCACCACTGGTCACGAAAATATGCCAGCCCACTGGCAAAGCACACGTTGGGAATTTCTCCCTGCAACTCAAAAGACTGCAGGGGGGTCAGGAACGGGAAATTGGTTCGGCCAATGACAGCCGTGGGATCAACCGGATTGAAGAGAACCTGGCCAGCAGAATAGGCACCTGGTGGCAGGACCGGATCGCCGGAATTGCATCCATTGCAGATCAGCAAAATGCCATGGGCAGTTAGCAAAGCCTGGGGGCCAGCCTCGACCAGCGCGCCGTCGAGGCGTCCGGGACGGAAAGTGATGACCGGCTTAAGCACCATCCGGCCGTTCCTCCATCTTTCTCGCCAGACATTATGCTCGTCCAAGTAAACCCCTTTTTTAGCCTCAACCTCCATTTCGACCGGGGTCCAGTGAATCAGGTCGTCTGACGTGGCGGCATAGATCTCAGATTCACCCCAGTACATCCAGTATTTGCCGTTGATTTTCGTAGCAGTCATCCGGCTGCCTTCGCGCCGGCAGACAATCGCTCCAGCCTTCGACCAAGTCTGGCGGTATTTTCCGTTAAGGGCATGTTCAAAGGCCAGTCCGTTCTTTTGCCAGTGGAACAAGTCACCGGAGGTGGCCACCGCCAGGTAACAATTGTGCAGGTCAAATAAGGCATAGGTCAAGACGTATTTTCCGTCGTCTGTCTCGACGATGCGTGGGTCCTGCAGGCCGGTGCCAAACTCCAAATCCTTCCAGGGACCGCCCTCGGGATAAAGGATTGGTTCCGGATTGCGTTCGAAGTGGATGCCGTCGTCGCTCCAGGCCAGACCGAGGCGGCTGATTCCACGTGAGAAGCCCGCGCTTCCCGTGGCGCGATAGATCAAATAGAGTTTCTCATCTCGGACGACAGCCGCGGGGTTGCAAATACCGCGGTCTTCCCATTTCACCTGGCCGAGGAATGGGCAGTGGAACATTCCTTCGCCGGGACCGAGAACTGGGTTGGCGTCATCGAGCTTGCTGAAAGGGCCTAAAGGCCATGCAGAGATTGAGTTCATGGGTGATATTAACCTGTGTGAACAAAACTCATAATTGTCGGATTTCTGTTCCACTTTCCCAGATAATTTCCAAAGTAATTGGGAGGTTCGCTTTCGCCTGGATGACAGGCTTTTCCTGCGCCGAGGAACGGGCTTCGCAGCGCAAATCCAACCGGCCGTTTTCTCCGAAGGGATACTTTGTAACGCCGTGCGCCTCGGTCAGGCGTACATCCCAAATAAGTTTGTTATTCGGCACGTCCGGGCGCAAACCAAAGACATATTCGAACAGCACTGCCACCGGCGGAAGACCACTCCAGCCAACGAAGTCGTCTTTGGCAATGTTACCCTGGGTGGCTGATTCGGGGGCATAGTTCTCCCACAATGTACCGGTTTGCTCGAAAACTTTAATCACATTGGTGTGATGGTTGCAGCCAATTTCATGTGCCAGGTCGTGATGGTCGGTTTGAGTCAGTCCGCGCAGCACCATGTAATCAGTTGGCGCCCACACACCCCCGCGCCAGTACTCACCGAGCAGGTGATAGGATGGGTGGTCAGCCGAGAGGCTGGGCACGCGGTGTGGGCGGTTGAATTCGGTTGGGTTGTTGAGATGACCAACGAAACGGGCAAGCCGGTCTGGTGGTAGGACTCCCGCCAGGAGTGCCCAGAATGCCCCGACGGTTTTTACATTGGATAGTGTGCCGTCTGCGCGTCGGTCGTAGTAGAAACCCTTGTCATCGTCCCACATCGTGGCGTTGATGATTTCAGTCAGATTGTCAATTTCTGGTTGGATGTCGGTCACGTCTGACTGGCGCCCGAGTACATTGGCCATGCGGAGCAGGGACCGGGCTGAGAAGACCGCCTGGAGGCAGGTGTCAATCCACGCCATGTGACCGGTGTCCCAGAATTCCAGCGGATGGTTGTCGGTGGGTCTATGGAGGTCGTCGTTGATCCGCAGACGCGGCTGGTTGTCCATGCCGCAGGCCCAGCCGCACGCCCAGTAAGTACCGTCCGGCCAGGTCCGGTAGCGCCGCATCCAATGCTGGAAAGCCAGCAACGGCGGGAAGACCTTTGCCAGCCGGGCTTTGTCGCCATAGTTGATGTAATACTCCCATTCCGACCAGGATATGATGTTCGGACCTGTCGCAGGCGGGTCGAAGCGCATGAATGTGTCACTGCCATCCTCTTCACGAATTTCGCGACAAATAAAGCCGTCCGGGTGCTGCTTGGCGTACAGGTTATCGAGGGTCTGCTGGAAGTCGAAAGCGCCTCGGCCATAGCGGGCGAACATCAGGATGAAGGCTGAATCCCACATGAACAGGTGGTCGTTGAAGGCGGTGTCAATATAGGGGGAAACAAAGCCATTTCTGGGAGTCGGCAGGCGCAAATTTTGGAAGGCAATTTCCCAGGCCTTCCAATAGCAGGTCATGGCAGATTCGTGCCCGGCCCAGAATGGTTGCGGCAGCTGGTCGCGGGACTTGGCGAAGGAAGGCAGTGGGCTAAGATCAGGCAGCTTGGCGCGCAAGATATTCTCGGTGGCATATGCATCGGTGACATAGGTTGGGTAGGTTTTTTTCATGACGAAGACTTTCTATTTCAGGCGCGGATTTGAATCACTAAATATTGCGATGAAGCCAGCCCTTCCAGATACCCGGTGTAGAATCGGGAATCTCGACGGCTCCGACCGCGTTTTGAAAAAATTCTGCGGGACCGACCCAGCCAATAATGGCGTATCCATAGCCCTTCAACTTCATGTCCAGCAGGCAGGCCAACAGCAGGGCTTTCCCAGTGCCTTTGCCGCGCTGGGCTTTGACCACTCCGGTCGGGCCGAAAAAACCCAACGCGGTGGCATCGTAGCACGCAAAGCCGATCAACTTCTTATTTTTGATAGCCACAAAGCAAGTGATGGGCCGGTTGGAGAAAGCCATATTGGTCTCACTTGCCCAGGCATCCAGAAGGAATTTCCTTTTAACCCAATCCACGATGAGATGCTTCTCTGGGCCAATCGGCTTGCGAATGGTGATGCCCAGTTTTTCCTGCTCGGCCGAGAAACTCCAATCATTTTCGAGATCATATAACTTGACCAGCATGTCAGTCATGAGATTTCCTCATCCTCTCTAAAAGTCAAATCCCAGGCTCGAAACTGATTACAGATACTGAGACTGGACCGAGGACCAGATTGAGTCGGTTACCCTCGCCTGGGAATTGTTGAAGGGTCTCATAGACAGGTGTCGGGTCATCGGACCCATGCCCTTGCAATGCTGATACGACAACCTGCCAGGAGAACGGGTAGTTCTGCAACTCCAAATCAACCGTATGGGGTTGCTTATCCTTGTTGGTGATAAAAACTTTCAGTTGCTTGCTGGCCGTGCTGTAACTCGCAAAGGTACGCAGCAGGTCAGTATTGGTAATGCTGACCATTTCCGCCTCGAGGTTCTGTCCCCAGATGGCGATTGCCTTGCCGGTGGCATTGAGTTCGTTCTTCTCGTTTAGTGTATTCCAGAGTTGGTTTTCTGCCGGGCTGGTCCAGCGTGTATTCCAGACCTCTGTCATGTCCACCTTCGGGTGCAGCAGATGCTGGCCGAGGATTTCAAACAGCACCAGCGCATGGCCGAGATCGTTGACCAGGGGCCAGCCTTTATCCCCGGGATAATCGTCGGCCGCCGTCCAATCGGCTGAATTGGTCTCGGTGGCAAAGATGCGGATGCGCTCGGCATCCGGCCCAGGTGCCCAGGCTTTCAACGCCTCCCAGGCTTGATCCACGGCCTCGGTGAAATTGTCATTGTGTTTTATGTAATAGTCATAACTGCCCCACGCCCAGCAAGGATAAGGGTGGACGGCAAGGAAGTCAATCTCCGCGGCAGCCTGCTCCAGCAGCGTTTTCCACCAGATGGGGCCGTCCTCGAGTTCAACGACACTGTGGGCATCCTTGTTGACATGTCCGTTGGCACCTATCTGGATTGTCGGATCTACCGTTTTCATCGCCTGGGCAAATTCCTTGAAATCGCGGGCATAGTCCACGGCTCTGGCTTTGCCGATGGAACCCCACCAGTAACTCTCGTTTCCCAACTCCCAATATTTCACCATGGTTCCTTTTTTCACATTGGCGTAACGCACCCATTCCACAGCGTTTTCCAATAGTTGTGCTTTTGTCGGTGTGGTTATCTTCCCCGGAATGGAAGGCTGATACATGGAGTCGAAACAAACACACAGGATAGGTTCAGCACCTAGTTTCCGGCATAGAGCCATGAATTCGTCAAAATCCAGAGGCTTATGCTTGAAGACCGTATAATTTTCAACGTATTCAGCAAAAACCGACACATAGCCCTGGGGACCTGTGACACTCAGGTTTGGCCGGGCAGCATCCCACGGAGGGGTGGACCAAAAATACTGGTCAGATTTCTCTCCTCCTGGATAGCGCAGCGATTTGACCCCCATCTGTCTGAGTCCGCTTTCGTATCCCGCCCCGACCTGGCGGATGTCAGCGTGATCGGTCAAGAAATTGGTGTTAAGCCCAATCACTCTGGGTTCCGTCCGACGTATTACCCTTTTGACATCAACCTTGATCAACATTTTCAAACCTTCCATCCTGGTCGATGCTTGCACAGAGATCACTGATATTTACTTGACGGTGAATACCATGCTCACCGGTTCTGGTGCGCCAAGGGACCGTCCGCGCTTTGAGGGCGAACAACCGCCAACTGTCAGGCGGAACTTGCCCGGTTCGAGTTTCTGTTTGCCATCCTCTTCGAAGAGCATCATATCTTCCGGTTTGACCGAGAATTTCACTTTCATGCTTTCACCGGGTTTTACGTGTACACGCTGGAAACCGATCAGGTTGTGCA
>JAPLGV010000208.1 GCA_026389975.1 Chloroflexota bacterium | reverse complement strand
AAGGGACGCGCGCTACAAAAGAACGAAAGAGTTGACCAAGAACCGCACGAAATAGCCGACATGTGTTTCAACACAGTTGCTCTGTGGTGAAAATCCTTTCCCAAACTTTTTATGCTCGCCCCACGCTGACCGTCGCCCGCGAACTGCTCGGCGCGCGGCTGGTGCGGATTCTGGATGGCTTGCGCCTTGCTGGCATCATCACCGAGGCCGAGGCCTATATCGGCGAAGAGGACCTGGGCTGTCACGCCAAGTCCGGGAAGACGAAGCGAAACGCGGTCATGTATGGCCCGCCGGGGCACGCTTACGTCTACTTCACTTATGGCATGCACTGGATGCTGAACGCGGTTACGGAACGGGAAGGCTTTCCCGCTGCGGTGCTGATCCGGGCAATGGATGTGGTTGAAGGCGCAGACATCATCTCCGCCCGCCGCCAGGGACGCGACACCACTGGTCCGGCTAAGTTGACCCAGGCGCTCGGCATTGATGCAGCCTTGAACGGCGTCAGTTTTTGCGACCCGGACGAAGGTCTATGGATCGAAGCGGGAACCCCTGTCGCCGGCAGTGATATAATCACCAGCCCACGCGTGGGGTTATATACCGTCCCTGAGCCGTGGAAATCCGTACCCTGGCGCTTCCAAATGCGGCGAAGATGATAAAATAAGATTCTCTCTGGTGAAAAAACTATGTTCAAACGCAATAACCAATCAACTCCGCCCCCCACCGTGCAGACTGTGGAACGCATCACTTCGGTGCTCGGCGCGGGCGTCATCTGGCAGGGAAGCATTGTTGGCTCCGGCGGCGTGCGCGTGGAGGGTACCTTTGAAGGGCAAATCGCCTTGAAGGGTCTGCTCGTCGTTGGCGAGACCGGCAAAGTGACCTGCGAAAACGTCCGGGCGGCCAATGTCATTGTGGCCGGGGCGGTCAAAGGCAACATCACCGCCCAGAAGGTTGAAATCCGCGCCAGTGGGCGTGTCTGGGGCGACATCATCACGACCGCTTTCGCTACCGAGGAAGGTGCCTTTCTGCGCGGCCAGATCCGCATGGAAGATGCCGTGGACCTCGGCCTGGATGCTACTGCCGAGACACCCGCTGCTCCGGAACAAACAAAACCTGCCAATGCGTAACTTCCCTTGAACAAAAAAAACGTTCCCAAAATCGCCATGTCAAGCCCCGACCTGACCGATGCCGAGCGTCAGGCCGTGTTTGACGTGCTCAATACCCCCATCCTCAGCATGGGGCCGCAGATCCAGGCCTTCGAAAAAGCCTTCACCGACTATACCGGCCTGGAGCATGCCATCGGAGTCAACTCCGGGACCGCCGGGCTGCACCTATGCGTACGGGCGGCTGGCATTGGTCCGGGCGACGTGGTGCTGACCAGCCCGTTCTCGTTCGTCGCTTCGACCAACGTGCTGCTGTTCGAGAACGCCGTCCCGGTCTTTGTGGATGTGGACCCGCGCAGCGGTAACCTGGACCCGGTCCTGCTCGCCGAAGCGGCGCGCGACCTGACTGCGGGCGGCGAAAGAGCCCAACAATGGCTGTCCCGTAAAGGGTCCGCCTCACGCCGCGCCCTTAAGGCCATCCTGGGAGTGGACGTGTTCGGCCAGTCTGCCGATTGGGACCCCATCCGCAAAGTCGCCGATGAGTTCGGCCTGAAAGTCATCGAAGATTCTTGCGAGTCGCTGGGCGCTGAGTACAAGAGCCGCAAGGTTGGGACGCTTGGCGACTACGGTGTGTTCGCCTTCTACCCAAATAAACAAATCACCACTGGTGAGGGCGGCATTATCGTGACCGATAATGCGCAGTCTGCTGACCTGATGCGCGCCCTGCGCAACCAGGGCCGCGCCCCCGGCGACACCTGGCTTTCCCATACTTACCTGGGCTACAACTACCGCCTGGACGAGATGTCTGCCGCGCTGGGCGCCGCACAAATGCTCCGGCTTGAGGAACTGCTGCGTAAACGTGAGCAAGTGGCAGCCTGGTACGGGAAGCGGCTGGCTGAAATCCCCGGCGTGGAAGCGCCCGTCGAAGAGGGGTTTACCACCCGCAGGTCGTGGTTTGTCTATGTGGTGACCTTCGACCCGGCGATTGACCGGGATGCCCTGGCGAAACGCCTCGACGCGTACGGTGTGCCGGTGCGGCCGTATTTCCTGCCTATCCATCTCCAGCCTTACATGGTTGAACGCTTCGGCTATCGGGCCGGGGATTTCCCCGTCACCGAAGACCTGGGCCGCCGCGGACTGGTCCTGCCGTTCTCCGGCGTGATGACCGAAGAGCAGGTCGAGTTTGTCTGCCGGGCCATCCACGCAGAACTGGGTAAATCGAAGTAACCCATGACAGATTTTCCGCCTCCCCGTCGTGGACTGACATTGCAGGTCACACTGATCATCGTGGCGACCGTCCTGACTGCGCTGTTTGCTGTGCTTGCCTCGCAAGAACCAATCGGTTTGCGCTTTACAATTTACATTCTGGTGGCGGCGTTCGCCTTCTTCCCCCTGCCTTTCCTGGCCTATTGGCTTTATTCCCTGAACCGCGCCAACTACAGTCTTGACCGTGAAAAACTGACTCTCACCTGGGGCCTGCGCGTGGAGCAGATCCCGGTCTCGGAGGTGGAGTGGGTACGCCCGATTGAAGGCCTGGCCTCGCCGCTGGCATTGCCCTTTGTTCACCTGCCGGGGGCGATCATGGGCCTCCGCCGTCACCCGGACCTCGGACCGGTTGAATTCCTTGCCTCGGATACCAAAGCCCTGCTGCTGGTTGCCACGTCCAAGCGCGTGTTTGTTATTTCACCGCAGGATACGGCCGGTTTCATGCAAAATATCCAACGTGCCATCGAAATGGGCAGTCTCTCACCCGCTAAGCCGCAGTCGGTGTATCCGGGCTTTGTCGTGGTGCAGGCCTGGGATAGTATGCTGGCGCGCTATCTCTGGCTGGCCGGGCTGTTCCTGAATATTGGCTTGCTGGCCTGGGTCACTTTGATTATCCCCTCGTTAGAACGTATCCCACTCGGCTTCCTGCCTTCCGGCGCGCCGGCGGGACCGGTCCCGGGCGCAGGCTTGATCCTGCTGCCGGTTATCAGTCTCTTTTTCTATCTCACCGGCTGGGTGGCGGGGCTGATCTTCTACCGCCGTCCCGACCACCGTCCGCTGGCACACATCGTCTGGGCCAGTGGGGTGTTTTCTACGTTGCTGTTCCTTGTAGCGGTGATGTATATCGTTATCACACCGGTATAATCCTGACGGGTGGAACACCTCCGCCCATCCATCCTGGTGAAAGCATGCTTCTTCAACTTTTGCTCGGTTTCCTGTTTGCTGCCCTGATTGCCTTTGCCGCCTACCGCGCCCACAACCTGAGCAAGTCCGGGGCGTGGGGCGCTTTGCTGGAAGGGACGATCATCTTCGGCCTGGGTGGCTGGAAGTAGGCCGTGCTCCTGTTGGCCTTTTTCGTTTCCTCCAGTGCCCTGACACGCCTGTTTGGAAAAAAGAAAGCCTCCCTGAACGAAGAATTTGACAAGGGCGGAACCCGCGATATCGGACAGGTGCTCGCCAACGGCGCGATTGCCTCCATTTTTGCCGGTCTGCACTTCTTCTTCCCCGCTGCCTCCTGGACCTGGGTGGTGTTCGCCGCTTCGCTGGCGGCGGTCAACGCCGACACCTGGGCCACCGAACTGGGCATTCTCAGCCCGTCCCTGCCGCGCCTGATTACCTCCTGGAAACCGGTCGAACGCGGCACTTCCGGCGCCATCTCCCTCTACGGGACGTTGGCGGCTGCCGGCGGTGCGGCCTTCATTGCCATCCTGGGCGCCTTGCTGGGACCGGCTGGTCATGTCTGGGCCAACCTGGAAATTATCATTATCGCTGGTCTGCTCGGCTCGCTGTTT
>JAPLGV010000129.1 GCA_026389975.1 Chloroflexota bacterium | reverse complement strand
GGTGCTGGAACCAGAACTAATCCAGCAAGCCCTCTGCGAACTTCAAAAAAACCTGCACATCCTCGAAATTGCTCACCAACCCCACCGAAACGCGTACCGCGCCGGAGGATTTGCCGTCAATGCACAGGCGGAAGTCGTCCAGGCTCAGGCGCTGGCCATGGCCAGGCTGGGTGAAACAGGCTGCCAATTCTGGTTTGGAAATACCCAGGGCGATCTCGCCAGCGCCCGGGTTGCAGAAACAGCCCGTCCGCAAGGAAATATTGTGCTTATTGGCTTCCTGCTCGATGAACCGGTGGTCAATCAGCCCGCCGTCTTTGTCGAAGAAGTTGGCTGTCACCGCACCGCCGCGCTTGACCGTGGTCAGCGGCCCGTAGATGCGCACCAGCGGGATACCATTGCTGTATTTCATTCCCGACAGGTTGTCCAGCAGCCAGCCGGTAAGAGTGCGCACCCGCTCATGGATGGTCTCGTAGCCAATGGACTGGATGTGCTTCAGCCCAATTTCCACCGCCGGGATGTTGAGATAGTCGACCGTGCCGTCTTCGAAGGCGGCGGGAGCCTCGGCGAGATAGTACTTATTGCC
This sequence comes from Chloroflexota bacterium, assembly GCA_026389975.1. Taxonomy (GTDB): domain Bacteria; phylum Chloroflexota; class Anaerolineae; order Anaerolineales; family Villigracilaceae; genus UBA877. The sequence goes on along the minus strand of JAPLGV010000129.1, from coordinate 4,649 downwards.
CTGGACGGAGGCGACGGTGATCGTCCCTCCGGCGAACCAGGGGCGGTGCAATTTCTCCAGTGCCTCGCGCCGTGCCACCAAAGCCCCGATGCCGGTCGGGTAGCCGAAGATTTTGTAGAACGAGAGCGGGACGAAATCGGGCTTGTACTTGCCCAGGTCGAGCGGGTTGCCGGGGGCAAAAGCCGCCGCGTCGAGCAGCACGTCCCAGCCTTTGGCGTGGGCGCGCTCGATCCATTCGAGCGGGTGCTGGACGGCGGAGAAGTTGGACTGGGCCGGGTAGGCGAACAGGTTGTTTTTATCCGTGCCTGCCAGGTCCAGAGACGCATCTAGAGAGTCCATGTCCACGCGCATGTCCGGAAGGCTGATCGGGATGTAGGTCACCTCGGCGCCTTTGGCGTGGGCAAATTCCCGGATGCCGTTGACCGAGTTGTGGTTGTCGAAGGTCAGCAGATAGCGGCTGCCTGGTTCGAAAGGATAGGACTCGCCGACCAGTTTGAGTGCCCCGCTGGCGTTCTGGGTGAAGATGACGGTGTATTCGGCGGGGTCGGCGTTGAAGAATTGCAGGACGGTCGCGCGGGTGCTTTCGATCAGCCGCGTGGCTGCCAGCGAAGGGGGATTGGAGGAGTGCGGGTTTCCAAAGACATGTTCGGCCAGCACTTGCTGATGAAGGCGCATTTGCGAATCGGCATACAGCCCGCCGCCGGTGTAATCGAGATAAATCTGGCCGGTGCGGTCGAGACGGGCGTAGTCACGGTCACGCTGTTCGTCGATATCGTGGGTGGTGTCGTAGGTTTGATATTTCTGAATGAATTCGGCGTAGCCAGGCATAATTCTGCTCCTGAGTTATGGGGTGATGGTAGGGGATGGCTCGTAGGCAGGCCAGGGGATCATCCGGTAACCGGTGTAGCCATGTTTCTCGGCTGTGTAAATGCGGGCACTGGAGGGCACAAGACATCCCGGTTCGTCGGTGACTTTTACTGCGATCATGGCGCTATTCTGGTCGTAGGAGGTGACGTAGCCGATCGGCAGGAACACCTGCTGGCCGCCCTGGCAGACCCAGGTCTCGATGAGATAGCCGCGATAATCGTCCTCTGTCATCCAGACGGGTTGCCAGAAAATCGTAACCTCGTTCCCGACCCGGTTGGTGCTGACGCTTTGCGGCGGAAGGTAGAGATTCGAGTAGGGCAGCGCCGCGTAAGTGATCGGCACGTAGGCGATGCTGCCCGTATCCACTCTTACCAACTCGGCTTTCACCCAGCAGGGGTTCCAACCATGGATACCCTGGACGTAGAGCCAACTGCCGTCCAGGTTGCGGCCAATGATTTCCATCCGGCTGGTTTCGAGCAGCCCATATTTGTAAAGATAGGCGGACCCCGGTCCATAGAGACATTGGGCGTGAACGAGGACTGAGACGATGGGCGGCTCCGGGGTCAGCGTGATCGTTGGCGTCAGAGATGGAGTAACCGTGTAGATGGGAGTCAACGTCGGCGTGACGGTGACAGGGACTTCGACAATCCGGGTACCCTCCTGAGTCACCTCTCGGGTCACCTCGACCGTTTGAATGACCGGCGTCGGGGTGGGCGTTACCGTCGCTGGTTTACAGGAAACGCCAGTGAGAACGAGCAGAACAGCAACGGCGCATATCTTGCAGAATTTCAGGGAATGGATGAGGTTAAAAATAACGATTCCTCTCTCCTCTGCTTCTTACATAAAACTATGAACTTGCCTTTATCGGAGGGCTCGGAAACATCATGATTTTGGCACAGATATTTACGCAGTACCCTGTAATTTTAGCACGCCTTTACCATATTTCGCGGCTTGCCTCTCTGACCGGCTCGTGATACACTTATTTAATGATGCCAACGCCTTTGCTGGTAATCACGTCAGACATCCCGTTCGGGGAACTTATCCGTCAGAGACTGGAAGAGACGGGACGGTTTGTTGTCCGCGTGACCGGAGAGCAGGAAGCCGCCGGAGTTTATGCGCGGGAATTCAACCCTGCGCTGGCTTTTCTGGACACTTCCCTGACTGAAACTGATTTGCTCAAAATTGGAGCTCTCCTGCGGCAGGCCAATCCCGGGATTATCTTTGTGGTCATTTCGGAAGCGGGCTGGCATTCGGCGCTTGAAGAGCTTTTCCCCCGGGAATACCTCTCCAAACCGTTCTACCTGCCCGACCTGCTGGAGATGATGGATAAATTCTTCCGCTCCTCCACCTCACTGGGTAACCCCTCTCTGAAGAAAAAAGTCGGCTCGAATAACGATCTCCCCTGGCTATTGGATGTGACGCGGGCCGCCCAGCATCTCACCCGGCTGACGCTCGAATCGTCGGCGCAGGCGGCGCTCATCACCCGCGCCGACCAGTTGTGGGCTTATGCCGGGCAATTGCCTCAGTCGGCAGCGCGCGAACTGGCCGATACGCTCTCGCGTTACTGGGACCACCAGGAGGAGAATGATCTGGTGCGCTTTGTCCGCCTGGCCTCCACTAACGCCGAGCACATGCTGTATGCCACGCGCTTGGCCGAAGGCATGGTTCTGGCGCTCGTATTCGATGCCGAGACGCCCTTCAGTACCATCCGTACCCAGGCCTCGCAGTTGGTACATTCCCTCTCGACCTCACCCTCTGAAGAACCGCTGGACGAGGAGTTGACGGGCAGCGAGACGGACCTGAACCCACTTTCGGATCGCCTCTCCGGCAGCCCTGCCCCGAATCCACTTACGGACCTTCCGGTTGGTTCCGGATATGACTTCGGGCCGGCCGTGCCGGGATCGAGGAAAGAGTCCAGTCTGGCAGTTCCGATGCAGTCTGCCGGTTCACCGCATTTCCAACGAGATTCTTCGCCTGCGCCGCGGTATAACCCGCTGGTTGACACCGACCAGACCGAGACTCCACCTGCCTCCTTCGAGGATACGGTCCAATCCCCGGCGGATACCCGTAAAAACAAAACCAGAAAAACTGATCTGTCCCCGGAGTCCATCAAGGATACGAGTCTGCGCTCGATTACCGAAGTGGGGCGCAAAATCGTCCTGGAGCCGGTCTCGCCTGCTGTCTATAACCTGGACTATGCCTGCCTGCTGGTGCCGCGTTTCCCGCACCATCACATGACCGGCGACCTGTTGGACCGGTTGGGGGAATGGGTACCGCAGATTTGCATCGCCTTCGCCTTGCGGCTGGAATATATCTCGGTCCGGCCTGAATATTTGCAGTGGATCGTCAACGTGCCGCCGGCCACCTCGCCCGCCTACCTGATGCGTATTTTGCGCCAGCATACTTCCGAAAATATTTTCGCCGAGTTCCCACGCTTTAAAAAAGATAACCCCTCCGGCGATTTCTGGGCGCCAGGCTATCTCATCATGGGAGGCTCCCAGCCGCCCCCGGCCCAGTTGATCAAAGATTTCATTGCCCAGACGCGCCAGCGGCAGGGATTTTCTCAGCAGATCAACCGTTAGACAATATTCCCGTGCTGGAACCGGGACTACCGTTACGAATAGTACCAGGCGACCTGTTTCATTCGCCTTCTTCTGAACACCATGCCCCCAACATTATACCTAATTGACGGCCATGCCTTGGCCTACCGCATGTATTTCGCCCTGACGGCCGGTGGGTCCAGCCAGCGCTGGCAGACCTCCACTGGCGAACCGACGGCGGGAATTTACGGCTTTGCGCGTGAACTCCTGCGCATCTTTGAGCAGGAAAAGCCCGATTATCTGGCAGTGGCCTTTGACACCGGCAAGACTTTCCGCGACACGATTTATCCCGAATACAAAGCCACACGCGCCAAGATGCCCGAGGATTTGCGTCCGCAGATCGAGCGCATCCGCCAGATGGTTGATACCTTCAACATCCCGCGCCTCGAGATGGAAGGCTTCGAAGCCGACGATGTGCTCGGTTCCGCTGCTGTTTGGGCCGCCAAACAGGGACTGGGCGTCAAAATCATCACCGGTGACCGCGACCTGCTCCAACTGGTCAATGACCGCACCATTGTCTATCTGGCCGGCGACGATCAGAACTACATCACTCCCGAAGACGTGCTCCGAAAACTGCATGTCCGGCCGGAGCAGGTGGTGGACTACAAAGCCATCGTTGGCGACAAGTCCGATAACATTCCCGGTGTGCCCGGCGTGGGCGAAAAGACCACCGAGAACCTGATTTCGAAATACGGGACGCTGGACAACATCTATGCCCACCTGGACGAGATTGAGCCGCGCTGGCGGATCAAACTGGAGGCCGGGAAAGCGTCCGCTTACATGAGTTACAAACTCGCCGCCATCCGGACCGATTTAACGGTCCCGATTAACCTGGAGCAGGCCCGTACCGAGGCATTCGAACCGGCCAAAGTGGAGGCTCTGTTCCGCGAGTTGGAATTCCGTTCGTTGATCGAAAAACTTAAAAAATTGACCGGCGCCTCGCCTGCCGCGCCTGCCGGGACGCAGCAACTGAGTCTCTTCGGGGAGGCAGCGGCTCCGCTAATGGGTGCAGTTAAAGAGTCCCGCCCACAGACGAAAAACATGAAGGTCGTTGTGGTGGATTCCGCTGCGGGTCTCGCCGCATTAACCGATGCGCTGTCAAACGCGTCCGTCATCTCATTCGACACCGAAACCACTTCCACCGACGAGATGACCGCCAGCCTGGTCGGAATTTCACTGGCG
>JAPLGV010000088.1 GCA_026389975.1 Chloroflexota bacterium | reverse complement strand
GTGCGTAGTGAGATCGAAGCCTCACACGCCGCCGCGGCGCTGCGTTGGGTCACCGGCGAAAAGGCAGCCGTGGTTACCTCCATCGGACCGGGTGCATTGCAAGCCCTGGCAGCCTCACTAGCCCCCGCCTCGGACGGCATCGGTGTCTGGTATCTCTTCGGCGACGAAACGACCGAGGACGAAGGCTTCAATATGCAGCAGATCCCCAAGCATGAGCAGGGACTCTTCCTGCAACTTGCTGCCACGATGGGACGCGCTTACAGCCTGGTCACTCCGCTGGCGCTTTCCACTGCCCTCCAGCGCGGCGCGGCGACGGTGGATCACCCCTATCGCCCCGGCCCATTCTACCTGCTCCTACCAATGAATACACAGGCCACCTGGCTACCCGATTTCAACCTGGACGAACTGCCCATCGAAACGGCCATCACTGTCGGTGCAGCGGAGGGTGATTACACCCGGGCCGCGGAGTGGATTACGGCGGCAAGGCGGATAGTCATCAAGGTCGGGGGCGGCGGACGGGAGGCAGGCCCGATTTTGACCGCAATGCTGGAACGCTCGGGTGGAGTCCTGGTCCACACGCCGATCGCCACGGGTTGCATCCCATACTGCCATCCGCAAAATATGGGCGTGGGCGGCTCAAAAGGGTCTCTGTGTGGCAATTACGCCATGGAGCACGCTGACCTACTCATTGCGGTTGGGACACGAGCGGTCTGCCAGTCGGATTGCTCGCGCACCGGCTATTCCAACGTGAAGCGGATCATCAACATCAATGCTGACCTGGACGATACCACCCACTATACTCGGACCCTGGCTCTCGTTGGGGAGGTTTTCCTCACGCTGGAGAAACTGAACCAGGCTCTCGGTCCGGGAAGCGCAGATAAACAGGAATGGCTGAATGCCTGTGCCGAGAAAAAGCAGGCCTGGCAGGCGTTCAAGGCGGAACGGGAACGCAACCCCATTTTGGTGGACGACTACTGGGGTGGACCGGTACTGACTCAGCCGGCGGCGATCAAAATTGCCACGGACTGGGCCAGGGTGCAGGGTGCAGTTTGCTTTTTCGATTCCGGAGACGTGCAGGCCAACGGTTTCCAGATTGTCGAAGATGAGCGCCCCGGCCAGACTTTTACCGAGGCCGGGGCCAGTTACATGGGCTTCGCTGCCTCGGCCCTGCTGGCAACGGGCGTTGCCTCGAAACCCTTCTACGGCCTGGCCCTGACCGGCGATGGGTCGTTCACCATGAATCCGCAGATCTTGATTGACGGGGTCGAACATGGGGCGACCGGCTGCATCCTGCTGCTCGACAACGGACGGATGGGTGCAATCACTGGTCTGCAGGAAGCCCAGTACGGGACGGGCTTNNNNGCTTCGCCACCTGGAACACAGTGAAAGTGGATTACCTGGCTTGGGGTCACGCCGTCCCTGGCCTGCTGGCGCTGGACGGCGGGCGGACACCGGAGATGCTGAAAGCCGCGTTGGAACAAGCCTGGAAGCATACCGGGTTGGCACTTATCCACACGCCGGTTTATTTCGGGCCGGACCCGCTGGGTGTGATGGGTGTCTACGGGCGTTGGAACGTGGGAAACTGGTGCGATGACGTGCAGGCCATGCGGCATGAGATTGGACTGTAAAAATGGCTGACCTGGACATCTTCGAAGGTCTGCATGGAGCGTATCCGCGAGCCCTTTACCGGGCGATGGGATATCAGGACGCCGATTTCAGCAAGCCGTTGATCGGAATCGTCAATTCATGGAGCGAGGTTAATCCCGGTCATTTTCATCTGCGCCAACTTGCTGAATGGGTCAAGCAGGGCGTCCGGGAGGCCGGCGGGACTCCCGCTGAATTCAACACCGTCGCGCCATGTGACGGGATCGCTCAAGGCAGAGGAATGCACTACATTCTTCCCCTGCGGGATGTGATCGCGGCTTCCATAGAATTAATGGTGGGCGCCAACCGCTTTGATGGGTTGGTGATGTTGTGCAACTGCGACAAAATCGTGCCGGCGATGTTAATGGCCACGGCTCGCTTGAATCTTCCCACCCTGTTCGTAACAGGAGGTCCGATGGCCTCCGGTAGGATCGGAGAGCGGGAGGTGATGACCAGCGATGTCAAAGAGGGGATGGGAAAACTCAAAGCAGACAAGATTTCCGAAAGCGAATTTTTTGCCATTGAGAGTCATGCCTGTCCCGGCCCGGGTGCCTGCAATTTCATGGGCACTGCCAACACCATGAACTGCGTGACCGAAACGCTGGGCCTGACGCTGTCCCACTGCGCGACCCTGCCCGCCCTCCATCCAGATCGTCAGGAGCTATGCCTGGCAAGCGGGAGGCAGATTGTCCGATTGGTGGAGAAAAACCTGACCGCCCGCCAGATGCTGACCCGCGAGAGCCTGGAAAATGCCATCCGCGTGGTCCTGGCGCTGGGGGGTTCCACTAACGCCACCCTGCACATCCCTGCTATTGCGCATGAGGCCGGGATTGACTTGGGATTGGATGTCTTCGACGATCTCAGCCGCCAGACTCCCTTGATTGGCAAGTTCCGCCCGGCCGGCCCCTACACCGTTATCGATCTAGATGAGGCTGGGGGTGTCCCTGCCGTGTTAAATGTGCTTTCTTCCCTTCTACATCTCGACCTTCCGACTGTAACTGGCGAGACGATCCGTACCCGCGCTGCAAATGCCGAAAACCTGCGTCCCGAAGTACTCCATTCTTTGGATGCTCCTCTTTCCCCCGAGGGCGGTCTGGCGATCCTGCACGGCAACCTGGCACCGGACGGTGCCGTGGTCAAGCAAAATGGCTTGGTCGCCGGGATGCTGAGACATACCGGTCCGGCGCGGGTGTTCGAATGTGAAGAAGATCTGGAAAACTCTCTTGAAACAAAGACGATCAACCCAGGCGATGTATTGGTGATCCGCAACGAGGGGCCGCGCGGCGGGCCGGGCATGCGCGAGTTGTCCATTCCTGCCGCGATGTTGACCGGAATGGGGTTAAATGATTCAGTCGCCATGATCACGGACGGGCGCTTTTCGGGTGCGACGCGCGGTCCCTGTATCGGGCATGTCGCCCCGGAGGCATTTGTAGGCGGATTGATTGGACTGGTCAAGGAAGGTGACCAGATTGAAATCGACATCCCGGAGCGCCGCCTGGATCTGCTGGTTCCCGAAGATGAACTTGCCCGTCGCCGGGTGGATTGGCGGCCACATGCTCCTGCTGTCACCACTGGTTTTTTGGAGTTATACAACCGGATCGTTACCCAGGCAAACCAGGGTGCAGTCCTGAAAGCCTGAAATTTCCCGCCCTCAGATTTTATGGAGAAGACAGTCATGAAGAATGGACCACAATCCAACAAACATCCCAAGAAGCAGTGTTTCTTCCTCATGCAAGCCCACCGCGGGCAACCAACCGGTCTGCACCATGTAAATGCGGAGGAAAAACAATGAAACCAATTCGTGTAGTGATTGTTGGCTGTGGCCGAATCTCAGACCTGCACCAGAAGGGTTACAGCGGTCGAGACGACGCTAGGATCGTCGCCGTCTGCGATACCAACAAAGCCCACGCCAAAAAGAAAGCCAAGGAATGGGGTGTGGAGAAGGTTTATACTGACTACCGCCAGGTGCTGGAAGACAAGGAAGTAGACGT
>JAPLGV010000141.1 GCA_026389975.1 Chloroflexota bacterium | reverse complement strand
TTTGGGGGTTCGTGACCTTTGTGTTTAGATGGTTTTTGCAGTAGAGTCATAAATATCAGCCCTGCGAAGAAAGTACCTTCGCAGGGCTGATCCAATTTCCGATAATTATTTTTGCGCAGCCACCGGGTTGACCAGTTTGCCGAGGCCTTCGATCTCGACCTCGACACTGTCGCCCGGCTTCAGGGGTCCAACCCCGGCCGGAGTGCCGGTGAAAATGATATCGCCCGCTTCGAGCGTCATCACGGATGAGATGAAAGCAATCAACACATTCACGCTGAAGACCATGTCACGCGTGGATGCCATCTGGCGCGGCTGTCCGCTGACTTTACAGGTGATGACCGCATCGGAGGGGTCGAACTCGGTGTCAATCCACGGGCCGAAGGGGCAAAAAGTGTCGAAGCCTTTGGCACGCGTCCACTGGCCGTCCAACTTTTGAAGGTCGCGGGCAGTGACGTCGTTACCGGCGGTGTAACCGTAAACGTAGTTCTGCGCTTCCTCAGCGATGATGTTGCGCCCGCGCTTGCCGATGATAACCACCAACTCGGCCTCGTGTTCGATCTGCTGGGACTGTGGCGGCAGGATGATGGGGTCGCCGGGGTTGATAATAGAAGAGGGTGGCTTCAAAAAAATCAGCGGCAGCTTTGGCAGCTCTACATCGTGTTCCCTGGCATGTTCAGCATAGTTGCGCCCGATGCAGATGATCTTGGACGGCTGGGCCGGGGCGAGCAGTTTGACCTCCGTCAGCGGTGTTTCGGCTTCCAGGCGGCGGTACTCGCCATAGATGTCCCCTTCGATGGGGCCGACTTTATTTTCCAGGATCCAGCCATAACGCGGGGCTTCGTTCTTGGTTTGATAGCGGACAATACGCATGGGATTCTCCAGATTAGGGATTTCGACAAAAGTGTATCACAGATGGCTAAATCTCGGTATAATAGCCCCGTTGGGTGCTACGGTTTTCACAAACTTGGGGTTTGGGGTGTTGGCGGGCGGCTTTTCCGCCCGCCAACACCCCAAGATCCTCTTTTCCCCCGCCTTGGGGCGGGGGTCAGGGGGTGGGGATTAATAGGCTTTCAGAATTTGTGAAAGCCCTGCGTTGGGCGCATAGCTCAGTTGGTTAGAGCGTCTCTCTTACACAGAGAAGGTCAGGGGTTCGAGTCCCTTTGCGCCCACAGGATAAAGACCTGACAGGTTTGGGAAACCTGTCAGGTCTTTTTTGTGGAAAGTATCACCACAGAGTTCACGGGGAACACAGCCAAAAGCTAAAAAATCTCTTCGCTCATAACATCCCCGAAAGGGGCTGTAGTAAAAAAAGAATCGTGCTTTTCCGCACTTGACCCGCCTGTATTCGGGGAATATACTTTGCTTGCTATCCTTTTACTTTCCAATTTAAGTCAATTTAGGAGACTCCATCATGTCTGACTTCCTCTTCCGCGGTTCGCTCGCTGACCTTGACCCCGAAATTTACGAATTGACCCAGATCGAAGCCGAACGGCAGGCTCGCAAAATCATTCTGATTCCCTCCGAGAGCCAGGCCCCGCTCGCAGTGCGCGAGGCCATGGCCTCCGCCTTCCAGAACATCTACGCCGAAGGCTATCCCAATAAGACCGACCAGAAACTGACCCAGAAGGAGATCCTGGATTACCCGACCCGCCTGGCGGACTTCCGCCGCTACTCGGACCCGCGCTTTTACAAAGGCACCGAGTACGCCGACATCCTCGAATCGCTGGCCAAGCGCCGCTGCGCCGAGGCCTTCGCCGCCAACAACGTCAAACCCGAGCAGATTTACGTCAACGTGCAGGCGCTCTCGGGTGCACCCGCCAACAACGCCGTTTACCACGCCCTGGTCCAGCCCGGCGACACGGTCATGGGTATGAACCTGTTCCACGGCGGCCACCTGACGCACGGCTCCACCGCCAATCGCTCCGGCCAGTATTACCACATCGTCTCCTACAGCGTAGACCCGCACAACGAGCAGATCAACTACGATGACGTGATGGCCCTCGCCAAGGAACACAAGCCGAAAATGATCATCTGCGGCTACTCTTCCTACCCCTGGATCCCGGACTGGAAGAAGTTCCGCCAGATCGCGGACGCGGCCGGGGCCTTCCTGCTGGCCGACATCTCCCACATCGGCGGGCTGGTGGCGGCGGGCGTCGTTCCCTCGCCGGTCGGGTATGCCCACGTCATCACGTCGACCACCCACAAGACCCTCGATGGGCCGCGCCGCGCCATCATCCTGACCACCGACCCGGAACTGGCCAAAAAGATTGACCGGGCCATCTTCCCCGGCGAACAGGGCGGGCCGCATGTCCACATTTTTGCAGCGCTGGCCCTGACCTTCAAACTGGCCCGCACCAGGGAGTTCGAGAAACTCCAGAAGCAGACCATGAAGAACGCCCTGGCGATCTCCGAGCGCCTGAAGGAGCGCGGCTTCCGCATCCCCTTCGGCGGGACGAACTCGCACATGCTCAACGTGGACGTGTCCACCGTCAAAGGTCCGGATGGCACCTCCCTCACCGGCGACTATGCCGCCCGCATCCTGGACCTGGCCGGCATCGTCGTCAACCGCAACACCATCCCCGGCGACGTGAATGCCCTCGACCCGTCCGGCATCCGTCTGGGCACGCCCTGGATCACCCAGCGCGGCTTCGACGAGGAAAAATCGAAGCAACTGGCCGACATCCTTGCGGACGTCCTGCTGGCCGCCTCGCCCCACAGCCTCCCGACCCCCAGGGGCAAAGACCTGCGGCGCGCCAAAGTGGATTTCAAAATCCTGAACGACGCCCGCATCCGGGTGCGCGAACTGGCAAAAGCCGCGGGGGTGGATTTCGAACCAGCCTCGCATGGCTATCCCCATTTCTATTATCTGGATGACAAGGCTGCGACCGGCGTCTAC
>JAPLGV010000117.1 GCA_026389975.1 Chloroflexota bacterium | reverse complement strand
GGATGGTACTGCTATCATACTAATATTCCTTTTACTTGGTTCTTGACATTCTATTGATAGTCCTTATAATATATCATATATCAAAATTATGCAAGGGTTTCTCTCAATAAACGAAAGGACCGAGCATGAATACCAAAAAACCTGTCTACCCCTACATCCCTAATTCTGTGCCAGACGTGAAAGCGGAGATGCTACGGACAGTCGGTGCGTTGAGCATAGACGAATTGTATGCTGACATTCCCGCCAACCTGCGTTTCAAGGGGAAACTCAACATGCCCGACCGACTCACCTCAGAGGCGGAGTTGATCCGTCACGTGGATGGTTTGCTCAACAAGAATCGTTCAACCCGCGAGACGCTCAGTTTTCTAGGCGCAGGCTGTACCCGTACGAGGATCACGGACGCTTCCAAGCTCTGTTCGAGTACGAGAGCATGATGGCTGAACTACTCAACATGGATGTGGTCAACGTACCAAATTATGATGGCTTCCAGGCTTCGGCTACTGCCCTCCGTATGGCGGCACGCATCACCGGGCGGTCAATCGTCCTGGTCCCGGTGAATATTTGCGTTGACAAGCTCTCAAAGGTGAAAGAATACCTCGAACCCGATATTGCTATCGAACGCATCCCTTTTGACCCCAAGAGCGGCTTGCTTGACCTGGCTGTCCTGAAGACTCTTCTAAGCGAACAAATCGCAGCTGTCTACTTTGAGAACCCCACCTACCTGGGACTGCTAGAAACCCAGGCCGATAAGATCAGCGCTTTAGCCCACAACGCGGGGGCACTCAGCGTCGTCAGCGTGGATCCACTCTCACTGGGCGTGATCCGGCCCCCAGTCGAATACGGCGCTGACATCGTCTGCGGGGATATCCAGACCTTGGGCGTCCATATGCAATACGGTGGAGGGAACGGTGGCTTTATCGCATCCAATGACGAGCCCAAAACAGTGATGGAATTCCCCTCTCGGCTGTTCGGTGTCGCACCGACAATTGTGGAAGGCGAGTACGGCTTCGGTGACGTGGCCTACGAGCGCACTTCCTTCGCATTGAGAGAAGAAGGTAAGGAGTGGGTGGGTACCGCCGCGGCGTTATGGGGTATCACTGCCGGTGTCTACCTGGCTCTGATGGGACCGCAGGGTATGGTGGAGATCGGCGAGAGCATCATGCAGCGCTGCCGTTACGCCATGAAAAAGATTGCTGCTATTCCCAATCTGAAGGTTACTTTTAACAATACGCCACACTTCAATGAGTTTGTCGTCAATTTCGACAAAGGGGGTAAGACGGCGGTAGAAGTCAATCAGGCCCTATTGGACCGGGATATCTTCGGCGGCAAGGACCTATCGGATGAGTTTCCTGCCCTGGGTCAGAGTATCCTGTTCTGCGTAAGTGAAATCCATTCTCAGGATGATATTGATCGATTAGTCGCCTTCCTGAAGGAGGTGGTGAAATGAAACCAATTAGCCCAAAACAATCCCCGCGCCGATTCCACCAAGCAAGTTGGGACGAGCCGGTCATCTTCGAACTAAGCCAATCAGGCCAGCGCGGTGTTCTGCTACCGCCGGTTGAGACAGGGATCGAGCAGGAGGTAGGCAACCCGGCTCAGATGCTACCAGACCAGCTTCGGCGCACTGTCCCACCAGCTCTACCTGAGATGTCACAGGTCCATGTTTTGCGTCACTACGATCGCATCTCGCAGGAAAACCTGGGTGTGGACTTGAACATCGACATTGGGCAAGGTACATGCACGATGAAATATAGCCCCAAGATCAACGACCAGTTGGCGCATACACACAAATTGACCGAGCTTCATCCTTTGCAGGACTTTTCCACCGTGCAGGGAATCCTGGAGGTAATGTACCGCTTGGAGGGGATGCTTAAGGAAATCTCCGGTATGGACCGCTTTTCGTTACAACCGGGGGCAGGGGGGGCAGCGATCTATGCAAATATTTGCATGACGCGAGCCTACCACGCCTCCCGCGGCGAAGGCAAACAGCGCGATGAAGTCATCACGACCATCTTCTCACACCCCTCGAATGCTGCAGCAGCCAAGGTAGCCGGATATAAAGTCATCACGCTGTATCCTGATTCAGAAGGGTATCCAGACCTCGAGGCACTTAAAGCGGCTGTCTCAGAGAGGACTGCCGGCCTGTTGATAACCAACCCTGAAGACACCGGAATATTTAACCCCAAGATTGCAGAATTCACGCGTATTGTCCACGATGCAGGGGGATTATGTTCTTATGACCAAGCAAATGCCAACGGCATCCTTGGAATAACGCGGGCTCGCGAGGCTGGGTTTGACCTGTGTAATTTCAACCTCCACAAGACATTCTCGACACCGCATGGTTGCGGTGGTCCAGGAGCCGGCGCCAGCGGGGTGACAGAAAAACTAATCCCATTCCTGCCCGTTCCCACCACAGAGTTCGACGGTCAGAAATATTACCTGGATTACAACCGCCCCAAGAGCATCGGCAAGATACGCCCGTTCTATGGTGTGATAGCTAATATCCTAAGGGCATATGCATGGATTATGAGCCTGGGTGCAGACGGTTTACGAGAAGTGGCTGAAATTGCCGTGCTCAACAACAATTATTTATTGAAGAAAGTCCTCGAGATCCGCGGCGTCAGCGCTCCTTATGCCAAGGGCAAGCGACGCGTCGAGCAGGTGCGTTACAGTTGGGAGCGATTGACCCAAGAGACTGGCGTCCACTCGGAGGAGATCGAAATCCGCGTAACCGACTTTGGCATGCATTACTGGACCAGCCACCATCCATTTGTCGTCCCCGAGCCAATGACCCTTGAACCAACCGAGTCATACTCCAAAGCAGATTTAGATGAGTACGTCGCCGTGCTCAATCAGATCTCCACTGAAGCCTACACCAACCCTGAGATCATCAAGACTGCTCCGCATAACAGCACTGTCCATCAAACCCAACAAGAGCCTTTCGATAACCCCGATGAGTGGGCCGTCACCTGGCGGGCATACCGGCGTAAGACAGGAAAGAAATAAGTGTGACGAATGGAGCACAAGCGATTGGGATTGATTGTCAACCCCATCGCCGGGATCGGCGGACGGGTGGGGCTTAAAGGCAGCGATAGTCTTGATATTCAACAACGCGCCCGAATGCTGGGCGCAGTGCCACTGGCTGGTGAACGAGCTGCCTCTGCATTGGAGTTCCTTTTTCCACTTTCGGAAAACATCGAATTACTGGTTCCTCCTAATGAGATGGGAGAGACGGTCGCCCGCCGATGTGGATTTTCCCCCCAGGTCATTCAGACCTCTGGTCTGCCAAACAAGTCTCTTGCCCCTTTTCCTTTTGGTAGAGGAGAAGGTGGGGACGAAACCACCCCTGAAGATACCCGTTGCTCAGCCCGAACCATGCAGGAGGCTGGAGTCGATCTAGTTCTGTTTTCCGGTGGAGATGGGACAGCCCGCGATATTTACATCGCTATCGGCAATGACTTCCCAGTGCTGGGTATTCCTGCCGGCGTCAAAATCCAATCGGCAGTCTTTACAATCACACCTCGAAATGCTGGAGAACTGGCAGCGGAATTCCTGCAGGGCAAGGGAGTCCGCCTGCAAGAGGCTGAAGTCATAGACCTCGATGAGGACGCTTACCGGTTGGGGCAGATCGTTACCCACCTGTACGGCTACTTGAAAATCCCCTACCGGCGTGAGGTCATCCAGAATCAGAAAGTCCCCTCTCCGGCTAGTTCAGCGGTTCAAATGCAAGGAATTGCAACA
>JAPLGV010000351.1:3382-4585 GCA_026389975.1 Chloroflexota bacterium | reverse complement strand
GTTCCTCCGGCCAGCAAGGCGCATAAAACTAATAACCACGCCCAGTGCCATAATAGGTTGGCGTAGTCGCTGAATGTCTCAGCCGTGGTTCTCTCTTCAAGCTTATTATCCATTTTGGTTGCCTATATCCTTTTTTAATAGATTATCGTTCTTACGATGAATACCTATAACATTGTTCACACGGGAGAAGCCTTTAATTGTTAGTATTCAGAAGCCTTCATTATCTCTACAGGCCTCTACGACTGACCGCTGACAAAAAGGGGACGGTAGTCAAATCCTTCCCTGGCTAGTAGGCTCCGTTTCGCCACAAGACAACTTTAATCGTCTTGAACAAAATGAAAATATCCATCCAGATCGAACAGCTGCTGAGAGGACGGGGGATGGGGGAAGAGGACCGAGGACGGGGGGATAGACCGAGGACCGATGACCGAGGACGGTGGAGAAGACGGAAGACGGGGGGGAAAAAAGACGGAGGACCGAGGACGGGGGACGGGAGACAGGGGACAGAAGACAATAACGACTGAAGTCGTTACTACAGTTACAGAAGGGAATTAATATTCTATCGCAAGTTCCAGCCCGTCATTCATTATCTCTTTGGAAATGTCCTTTTTTAGTATTCTACTTTCAATCCGCAACCGTGATTCATCAGTGACCTTTGGGCTGTCTCCAAGATCTGCACAACTCTAAGGCCATCTTCGCCACTGCTGCGCGGGGTTGCACCAGTCCGGATACACTCCAGGAAATGATTGCATTCAACCTGCAAAGGTTCAGTCCATTGCAGGGGATAGACAGACTCATCGCCATGCCTGTAAGAAGCGTGAAATTCTGCCTCTGTAACGGAATAGGGAGGTAACTCGACGCCTTTGTCGAAAATCACCACCTTGTTGTCCGCGATATCGTCGTACACCAACATTTTTTTGCTACCGACGATAGTCAAACGACGTTGCTTGACCGGATCAAGCCAGCTGAACCTGATATTTGCCAGCACCCCGCCAGCAAAGAAAAGGGTCAGATAGACAATCTCGTGCAACCTCTTCCTGGTATTCACATATGCCGCGCCGCAGGCGTTTACAAATACCGGTTCTTGCCCAAGGATATATCGCAACATCGAAATATCGTGCGGCGCCAAATCCCACATAACGTTGATATCCGGTTGTAATAGTCCCAGATTGGCCCGTGTGGCATTTACGCAGAATATATCCC
>JAPLGV010000351.1:2391-3375 GCA_026389975.1 Chloroflexota bacterium | reverse complement strand
TGCTTGCCTGCCAGCAAGGCCTCGCGGGCGAGTTTGTAATGAGTGTAGACAGGCGTAGCGACGACTATGGCGTCCAAACTGTCATTGAATAGATCCTTGTAATCGCGGGTGAGAACGACATCGGGATAGACCTTTTTCAGATCATCCAGCCGTTCCTGGCGCAAATCTGAGGCCATCGGAATGGTAACGCCGGGGAGGTTATGTAAATTACGCACCAGCTTGGGCCCCCAGTATCCCAAGCCAATGATGCCCACGCGTACAGGTTTTAAATCTTTACCCATTTTATCCAGCTCCTTTTCCTCTGACCATTTCGATGGGCGTAAGGAATATGATCTTAAGATCCAGTCTTAATTTCATGGATTGGATGTAATCCAGATCAATACGCACCATTTCATCGAACGGTACCGTATTACGCGCCTTCACCTGCCACGGACCGGTGATGCCAGGCAGGACAGTCAGACGTCCTTTATGCCATTCCTCATAGACTTCAACCTCATAAGGCAAGGACGGCCGCGGACCGACGATTGACATTTCGCCTTTCAAGACGTTGAAGAACTGCGGCAATTCGTCGAGACTGAACTTGCGCAGGTATTTGCCCAGGCCGGTGATGCGCGGATCGCCCGCAATTTTCAAGCTTTTTTTCCCCAGCTCGTGAGGATGGGTATTATTCCTGATCAATCCTTGAACGTGCTCACGATGCAAATCAGGCATATTCTGAACCTGCATGGAGCGGAACTTGAACATATCGAATGAGTTTCCATTTTTTCCGATGCGTTTCTGGCGGTAAAAGATGGGACCGGGAGACGAGATGCGGATGCCCAAGGCAATGGCAAGCATGAGCAACCCGAATAACAGGATGCAGAACAGGGCCAGGCAAAGATCGAGGAGGCGCTTCACGGGCAGGTACCCACTCGCGGCCACAACAGCAGGTATATCCAAAACAGAAGCCATGGCAATTCTTCTTTTCGACGGCATTCAAGGCTT
>JAPLGV010000351.1:1570-2351 GCA_026389975.1 Chloroflexota bacterium | reverse complement strand
CAACTTTGCGCAGGAGGCGGGCGGGATTGCCTGCCACAATGGTATGAGCAGGCACGTCTTTGGTCACAACGCTGCCCGCCCCGACAATTGCGCCCTCCCCCACCGTTACGCCGCTCAGGATGGTGGCATTACTGCCAATGGAAGCGCCGCGGCAGATACGGGTGGGAATACACTTCCAATCCTCGGCGGTTTGAGTCGAACCATCTGGATTGGTCGAGCGCGGATAAGGGTCGTTGATGAACATGACCCCATGCCCGATAAAGGCGTTATCTTCAATGGTGACGCCCTCGCAGATGAAGGTGTGACTGGATACCTTGACGCGCCTGCCAATCACGGCGCCGCGTTGGATCTCGACAAAGGCGCCAATTCTTGTCTCGTCGCCGATGTAGCAGCCATACAGGTTGACGAAGGCAAAGATTTTTACATCCTTGCCCAGTTGGACATCCGGCGAGATGCGCGAAAACTCAGGGATCGTCATCGTTAGCATCCTTTTGTTGGTCTTATGCTTTTGACGTACAAATGTCATTGCCCCCGAAGTAGCAAATCATTTATATTGATCCAAATGAAAATTCGGCCGGTCGCGCTCTACCTGGCGCGGCCATAAATTTCGTTTTTCTATCACTTAGCTCACTCAGGACATGAAAGCCCTTCGGGCTGGCTTTTGTAAACGCTGAAGGTATTCTTCTTGCTTTATGTCATTTCCCCCAACCTGTCATGTTATAAACCGTCCCGCAGGTTTGGAAAAGGGTCATATTGACTCAATTCAACCTGCGGGACGTTG
>JAPLGV010000351.1:0-1560 GCA_026389975.1 Chloroflexota bacterium | reverse complement strand
CCCTCAAATTGGCCCATTTAAACCTGCCCCCTCCCGGAAGGACACCGGGACGGTGTGCGGGGACCTTCGGCGGGACGCTTACGCCACCTTCTTCAATTCCTTGCACACATAATCCACCATATCTTCGGTGATGTGGGGGAACATGGGCAGGGACAGGACGGAGTTGGCGACGGCTTCGGTGACGGGGAAATCACCCTGGCAGTAGCCGAGGTCGCGGTAGGCAGCCTGGAGGTGCAACGGGATGGGATAATGCAAACCGCACCCAATCTCGTGCGCGCCGAGTTCTTTCATCGCTTTATCACGGTCGGGAAGGCTCACAACGTAAAGATGATAGATATGCTCGCGCCCAGCGGGGACGGTTGGGGTAATGATCTTTTCGTTCCCCGCCAGCCGCTCCTGGTACCACCTGGCGGCCTGACGGCGTCGCTCGTTCCATTCATCCAGTTTTTTGAGTTTGATATCCAGGATGGCGCATTGCAAGGCGTCCAGGCGGCCGTTCCAGCCATCGGGGGAGATGTGGACGTATTTCTGGCTGGAGCCGTGGTCACGCCAGAGTTTCATGCGGGCGGCAGCGGCTGCATTCTGCGTGGTGACCGCGCCGCCTTCGCCCATGGCGCCCAGGTTCTTGGCGGGGTAAAAGCTGAAGGCGCCGGCATCCCCAAGACTGCCGGCCTTCATCTTTTTCCCGTCCAGGGTATAGGAGGCGCCGTGCGCCTGGCAGGCGTCTTCCACCACGACCAGGTTATATTTTTTCGCCAGGTCGAGGATGGGCTGCATATCGGCCATCAATCCATAGAGATGGATCGGCAATATGGCGGTGACAGACAGACAGACCGCTATCGCCATCCACCCAATGCCCATCGGAGCCGAGGCGGCAGTTTTCAGTCATATGCGCTTCCAGCGCACTGGCAGAGAGATGATAGGTATCCGCTTCGATCTCAATGAAGATGGGATGCGCGCCGATCAGGGTGATGGCTTCGACGGTGGCAATGAAGGTATGCGAGGCGGTGAGCACCGCATCGCCCGCCCTGACCCCGGCCGCCATCAGCGCCAGCTTGACCGCATCGGTGCCGCTGGCGCAGGCCACCGCCTGGCTCACGCCGCAGTAGAAGGCGAAATTCTTCTCGAAGGACTCCAAATACGAACCCCCGATAAACGCCGAACGATCCAAGACGTCCTTGAAAGCGGCTTCGAGGGCGGGATGGACTTCCTCATGCATGAAGCGCAGGTCAACGAAGGGTACTTTCATATTTTATTCTCCTCTACGAAAATAGCATTTTGAACTTCAATATATTTAACTTCCCCACAAAACCAACATGTATTGCTATTTCATAACCCTATCTCAATTCCGTCCTTCGCCAGCCGAATAGAGCCGATTGTCGCCCCGGGGAGGCTGGCTTGCAGATCGTCAAAACCACCGGCAATATTTAATTGCGCCCGCTTGCTCCACCACCTGGCAACATCGCGAGGCAAAGCATGCCAATAATCTTCTCTCTCACTCATCTGCTTGAGAAAATCTTCATAGATCGCAAAATAAGCAGGATTGCGCAGGTAATCCGG
>JAPLGV010000445.1 GCA_026389975.1 Chloroflexota bacterium | reverse complement strand
GAGCGGCGACAACCGTTTCGTGGACTACAATGAACCGGCAGTGATGCGCACACTGGCTCTTTCGCTGGGTGTCCCGGAGGGTGCCATCGTGCTCGATTATGCCGGTCGGCGCACCTACGACACTTGCTTCCGGGCGAAGGCTATCTTCGGCGTGACCGAGGCCCTCCTGGTGACGCAGGCCTTCCACCTGCCGCGCGCCCTCTACCTGTGCAACCAACTCGGCGTTGACTCGCTCGGTGTGGAAGCCGACCTGCGTCTCTATCGTAAGTCCTCCATGTTATATTGGAATATGCGCGAACTGCTGGCCACGGTCAACGCTTTGTGGGAGGTGCACGTTTCGCACCCCGTCCCCGTGCTGGGTGACCCGGCGCCGATTTTTCCGTGAAGTATAATATGCAAAGAGGCTGCAATGTTATCTATGACCCGCGACGAAGCCCTTGCCCTTGTCCGTGAATACGTCAAAAACGATAACCTCGTCAAGCACATGCTCTCGGTGGAAGCCACCATGCGCTTCTACGCCGAGAAATCCGGCGAGGATGTGGAAAAGTGGACCATCACCGGCCTGCTGCACGACTTCGACTGGGAGATCCATCCCACCCTCGAAGGCCATCCGCTGGCGGGCGAACCCATCCTGCGCCAGCGCGGCGTGCCCGAAGATATTATCCGCGCCGTGCTGAGCCACGCCGACCATACCGGCGTGCCGCGTCAGACTCGCATGGAGAAGGCGCTCTATGCCTGCGATGAAGTGACCGGACTGGTCACCGCTGTGGCCCTCGTCCGCCCGTCCCGCTCCCTGCTGGACCTGGAGCCGTCGTCCGTCAAAAAAAAGTGGAAAGACAAGGCCTTCGCGGCCGGCGCCAACCGGGATGAGATCCAAAAAGCTGCTGCAGAGTTCGGCATCGAACTCTGGGAGCATGTCGGCAACGTCATCACGGCCATGCGCCGCATCGCCCCCGAACTGGGGCTGGTGGGGAATTTGCAGGCTTGAAAAAAATTACTACACCCCGTGAACGCCTCAGCCCGGTCTTTTGTTGTATACTATTTGTATCCCGTTTCTCCGGAGGGGACGCATGCCCGAACCAATCAAAACCTTCATCCTCGACGATTTACCCATCCCCGTAGAGCGAGGACATACCGGCACAGATGCGCTGGCTTACCGGCGTGATTATGACCAACTCTTGGCTATGAAGCGAGAAAGACCATGAACCTATCCCCCGAAGACGCCAAACTCTTTTTCGATCTGATGTGGGGCTTGCAAAGATACGTCAACCAGCAGCGCGGCATTCTCAAGGATATCCTCTCTCCTGCGGAATATGCCGGGTTGCCAAGAGAGAAAAAAATCAAAGTACGCGATACCCTGTTTAAATCTCCTGACCTGATTGACGCTTACGTGGAGGCCAATCCCGAAGCGCTCTCTTCCGAAGAGTTGGAAATCGTCCGAACTTGGAGGAGGTTCATCAAGGATGAATTTTTTATCTTTCGTCACCTGAAGAAATATACGGTTTTCATCGGCAACAAAGACCAGGTTTACGGTGTGCTTGGCCTGGTTGACAGTCTCGAGGAAATTGTACCGACCTATGCCCTGCCCCGCATGGTGAATGCAGTCCTTCTTCCCTTCAAGGGATGGATTATCTACGATGGATTGCTGCAAGGCTATAGCATTTCCTTCGGCGGTGGCATCCGCTCCAATTTGAACCATACTTACATGACCGCCAAACAAAAAGAGCGGATCATTACAACATTGGAGCCGGAAACTTCTCAAGCCAAACCGGCCATTCGAAAAATTTTCAAAACCTGGCTGCCTCAACTTGAAGAGATCGCCTCATCGGCCTCGAAACTCAAGGGGGAAACCGCGCTCCAAAACGCGGCTTTCACCCTGCTGCGTGCCAGCATCGAAATGGCAAAATGCGCAGAAACCACCCCTGACGATTTGGATGTTTTATTCGCCGGGGAACGCAAAATTCAAAAAGCAATGACCCGCCTTTACAATGTATTGGAAATTGAGATGGTAGATTGAATCTCTGGGCGGCGCACCTGCCAGGCACGTCGCAAAGTGAATTACTTCTTCTTCGCGGCGGTTTTCTTCTTCTCTTCCTTCTTCCCCACCACCACAAACCGCTCCACCGCCCAGCCTTCGGTCAACCCGAGCAGCGCGTCCCCGGCCTTGACCTCCACCACGGCCTCGCCGCGCACGGCGGAACGCTTGCGCAGTGAGGCGGCACCCGCTTCCGGCTTTTGCTCCCTCCTGCCTCCCCCAAATCCGTAAGAAAAATCAGGGTAATTATGCGAAGGCTTCGTTGCGGATTTGGGAGAAGTGT
>JAPLGV010000348.1 GCA_026389975.1 Chloroflexota bacterium | reverse complement strand
TCCATTTTCTCGATCGGTTACAATTCAACCGACTCAGATGTGTACCTTATCCCGGCATTCATGGCGTACGCGCTCTGGGTGGGGTTGGGAGCCGCTGCGTTCATTCAATGGCTCCAGCGTCGAAAAGCCTGGCTGGGTATCCTGGCTGGGGTGCTTGTCCTTACGGCCCTGGTGATTCCAGCCATTATCCATTATCCGGCGATTGATGTTTCTCATGACAGAACAGCAGAGGCTTATGGCACGGAGCTATTGGATTCTACGCCCGCAGATGCGATTATTTTTACAGAGGGCGACAAGGCGACGTTTACGCTCTGGTATTTCCACTTTGTTCTCCATCAGCGCCCCGATGTCGCGGTTGTGGTAACGGGCTTGCTGCCTTATGACTGGTACCGCGACACATTGAGTTCCACATATTCATCGTTGTCTGTACCGGGTGTCGCGAACGGACCCTGGGGTGCCACTATGATCCAGGCGAATCCAGACCGGCCGGCGTGTATTGCAACGTATCAGGATACGGCTGAGTTTTCCTGCCAATAGGCTATAATTTGATTTGCGTAATACCAGGAGGTAAACCCCATGAAAACGAAAATCGTTCTTGTGCTTGTTTTCCTGCTGGCGGCTTGCGCGGCTCCGGCCTCTGGTACGCCGGTTTCCCCCAGCCCCATTTCTCCCACACCTACTCTGCCGCCCTTGGATCTAACGCCAATGTCCCCGGCCACCGGTACCCTGATCAGCCTCACACAGAGTGGTTCCTTTACAAGCGAGCCGTTTACTGTCACCGAGAATGCCTTCTTGCGGGTGAACTGGCGGCAGGCCAGTACGGGTAAATTTACGCTCATCATCCAGAATACCGATCCGGCCCAAGCCGGGACCCCTTATGGTGAGGTGACGTTCGATAGCAGTACTGGCCCAGGTGCCTTGTTCATGGATTATCACTTCATCCCCGGTCAGTATGTTGTAAAAGTGGAGTCAGATGGGCCCTGGATGGTTTGGGTTGAAACTGTCGCGGCGGGGCCAGTTCCTATGCCATGAAACCGGCAGAGTAAATAATCGCCCCACTTCGGGATTACCCTTGAAAAAAGAAAAGGCACAATCGAGTGGTCGTGCCTTTTTTCGTAAGCGCGTTGTTATTTGGCTGTGAGGCTGAGTTCGAATAAGTACAACCGTGTCCCCGCTGCTTTAGCGGTACGGGCCAAACTTCGGCAGCAGGCGGTGGTCATTTCCCTTCCAACAAATCCATGTACGCGCCCTCGAGCAGGTCTTCTTCCCGCACCCCCAGCCGGGTCATCAGATCCCGGGCGATGGCCTGGCCTTCGGCGTCGGATTGCTCCGGGCGCATGACCACTTCCAATTCCATGAATTCTCCCAGCCCCTCCACCTCGTCCAGGTGGAGGCGGGTTTGACCCACCAGGTACAGGCTGCGCCTCTTGCGCACAACCCCGCGCACACCCAGGGCGGCGGTCAGGGCGGTTTTAAGGGCAGACGGCTCCGAGGTCCCGGCCAGAATGTAATCGGAGCGTTTGGGGCCGGAGGCATCTGTCCGTTCGTAGTAGACCAGTTGACCACGCTCTGGTGCAAGTTGGCGCAGTTTCAAGCGCCCCTTGGCTGTATGGAAAAATGTATCTTCCTGCGGGATAACCTGGGCGGGGCTGTCGCTGAGCGCTTCTGCGCGGCGGCGCAGGTCGGCGAAATTGCGGGCGCGGGCTTTGATTTCAATGTTTGCGGGCATGGGGTCAATTCTACTCCGGTTGGATAAAAACGGTGAGTTGCCCAGGAACCCATAGTCCCCGTACAAAAACGAGGTAGGATGCTAGATATCATGTTTTTCTACAGCAAAGTTTATTCGGAGTCGGAG
>JAPLGV010000276.1 GCA_026389975.1 Chloroflexota bacterium | reverse complement strand
GAAGTAGTCAATCCCCCACGGCGAATAGAACTCGCCACGTTGAGCCACATCGAGCCGCAGGCGGGACTCCCAATCGCCGCTGAAATCGAACGGTTCGGGCAGGTCCAGGTTCCAGCGCTGGCCGACCAGCAGGAAATCCTTCACCTGCTCCGAAACCGTCCGCACCGCTTCGACTGCGTCAGACATCAGGATCATATCGGTGTTGGCAAAGCACAACAGCGGACTATCACTGTGGGCGTGACCGATTTCCATCACCGCGCTGACCAGCGGAATACCTTTCTCATCGCTCTCCACTCCTGGCACATTCCTGACGCCGAATTCCTTCGCCGTTTCGGGAATGCCGGGTTCATCACCAATCAGGATAACATCCACATCCGCCAGCCGCGTCCATGCCGCGAGAGCATTCCGCTGGATAATATTGATATGCGGGTTGGTAAACGGCTTGGGGGCCGTGAAAATGGTCAGGAATGCCATGATACACGATCGGCTTGAGAGACTATTTCGGGATCGGCAGGCCGAGTTTCTGGGAGACCTGTTGTTCAATCCAAGTGTAGGTATTCTGGAGGCCTTCTTCCAGAGTGAGCTGCGGTTCCCATTTGAGCACTTCGCGCAGGCGGGTGTTATCCGAGTTGCGGCCACGCACGCCCTGAGGTCCGTCAATGTGCTTGATGGTAATTTCGATACCGGCAATCCTGGCAACAATATGGGCCAGTTCGTTGATGGTCACCATGCGGTCCGAACCGAGATTGAGCGGAAACGTATGGTCAGAGCGCATCAGGCGGTAAATCCCTTCCAGACAGTCGTCAATGTAGCAGAAGGAACGCGTCTGTTCGCCATCGCCCCACATCTCGATCTCATGGTTGCCGGTCAACTTGGCAATGGCAACCTTGCGGGACAAGGCTGCCGGAGCTTTTTCGCGCCCGCCTTCCCAGGTCCCTTGTGGACCGAAGATGTTGTGGAAGCGCACGATGCGGGTCCGGATACCGTAGTCCTCGCGGTAGTGGGTACACAGGCGTTCCATTACCAGTTTTTCCCAGCCATAGGCATCCTGGGGCATGGCCGGGTAAGCATCTTCTTCCTTCAACGGGACGACATTGGCTTCTGTCTGCTTGAATTCGGGGTAAACACAAGCTGACGATGTGTAGAAGTAACGATTCACACCGTTGAGGCGCGCCGCGTCCAGGGTGTGGGTGTTGATAAGCGAGTTATTGTGCAGGATTTCCGAGTGGTGGGCCGAGATGAAGCCCATCCCGCCCATATCGGCGGCCAGACCGTAGACCTCGTCAATGCCGCGCGTGGCCTGCAGGCAGTTATCCCAGCGGCGCAGGTCGAGGACTTCGAACTCATCCGCGTCTATATCGCTGTATTCAGGGACCTTAATATCCACACCGCGCACCCAGTAGCCCTTGGCGCGCAGAAACGTAACAAGGTGATGGCCAATAAAGCCGCCTGCGCCGGTAATGAGAACTCGAGTTTGTGACATAGTATTTTCTCCTTGTGGTCAGTGTTATTTGGTAATTCGTTCACGCTTCCAGGAAACGCCCGCCTTGATAAGTTTGGCTGGGTTTCCTCCGATAATCACACCCGATTCAAAAGATTTGGTGACAACCGCCCCAGTGGCAACAATCGAATTTTCACCAATATTCACGCCTTTCAAGATGATAGAATGCGGCGCAATCCAGACATGCCTGCTGATATTAATGTTGTCCGGGTAATTGAGACGCTCACCAGTACTCACATCAATAACCGAATGACTGTCGCCAGTGCGAAGATCAATATCGTTGGCGAACATGCAGTCTTCGCCGATGACCACTTTGGAACCCGACTCGGTCACAGCGATATGAACTTCCACCATCGTCGTGTTCGAACCAACCTGCAACAAACCCTTTTCATCCTCGAACCACATCAGCCCCCCGCGGCTGATCCGGCAATTCTCGCCAAATTCAATGCGGTGTCCAGACCCGCGCAGGCGGAAGCGGACAT
This sequence comes from Chloroflexota bacterium, assembly GCA_026389975.1. Classification (GTDB taxonomy): domain Bacteria; phylum Chloroflexota; class Anaerolineae; order Anaerolineales; family Villigracilaceae; genus UBA877. The sequence continues at coordinate 4,518 of JAPLGV010000276.1, read as the reverse complement.
TCGTCAAGGCACCGCCCCGGCCGATGATAATCTGGTTATCATCACCGATGATATCCAATTCTACATTATTGAACGCTACCTCTTCCGCCTGGAATACATTACCTTTACCTCGGATGGACTGGCGGATGCCGCCTCGTTCTCTCAACAGAAGCCAGCGGCCAGCCTTAACCAAAATCTCACGAATAGAAGCCATCTATATTCCTCTCACCATGCAATCGGCGCGCCAGCCATTTCCTGGAAAGTAGCTTCATAGGTGGCACGACCCTCGGGACTAAGGATATAGGAAATTGGACGCTGTTCCAGGTCTGGCATGATTTTTTCGAGGTGCCAGGGAAAGGGGCGCGGATATTCCGCGAAGAAGCAATAAGCGTAATTCCAGGCCCGCTCGATTTGCTCCGCTGTCAGGCGATGGCCCGGCCCCGTGCCGGAACCGGGACTACCTCGCAGGTCGGCCAGAGCGCGGTCGAGGATGGAGAAGTACTCGTCCCACGTATCGGCCTCCAAGGTGAAGCCCTTCTTCCGATAGTGTGCCTTGCCGCTCACCACCACCGGGATGCCGCACGCCGCCATTTCCAGGCCAGCCGTGGTAGTGTAGACCAACGCCAAGTCGGCAATTTCCATCAGATCGTATGTGTTGACTTTCTCTTTCGAGCCAATCAGACAGATATGGGACGGCAGTTCGGGAAGGACCTGGTGAATGATCTCCGCCACCGACGGCCCGACCGTCCACGTTTCAGCGGGATGGATACGCACCACCACCTGGACCTCGGGCCGGTCAGCCAAAAACCGGATTACACGTTGCAACCATTCGGTCATGGACTTGCTGAAAACGGTCAACCCCAGGGTGGCTGAATCTCCCAGCACGTTCGTCGGGAGCAAGACGATGGGTCGCTCGTCCAACCCCAACGTGGCGCGGACCTTTGCCCCACCCTCGCGGGAAGCCTTCTGCCACAGGTGGGCAAAGTTCTCGCCAGTGGTGAGTCCCTGACGGCCAGCGAGAAAATTCTCCAGCCATTTGCGTTGCTCGACATCCAATTTGCGGTCTTTGCGCGCTGCCCAGAGTTCGTCCGTGATGTGGTGAATGACGAGACGATCCTGCCCTAGCCAGGTACGCTGGTTGTGTTCGCCAAACTCATAGGTCACTGCCGGGATACCAAGGAAGCGGGCGGTTTCATAAACAGCCGCATATTCCTGGATCATACCATTGGGAACAACGACAACATCCGGGCGTTCCCGCTGAAAATAAGTCAGCGCCCGCAAACCCGCGGCGCGGTTGCGTTTCTCGCGCAAGCGATAGATAGATTCGTCGCCGGTCACGTCTTCCCGTTGGAGGGTGTACTGCGTATCGAAAGCTGTCACCCGCTCCACAGCCCGGGACAAAGCCTCGGGCAAACCGGGGGCAGGTTTCAGATCCAGGAACGGGACGGTTTTCAGGTAAGGCTGGAGTTTTTTTAGAATGTTGCGGGCATATAAATCCTGAAGCCTCAAGTCAAAGCGGTTAACCGGTTGGTCATAGTCGCTGTATGGCAGGTAGCCGAGGGTCACGTTATGACCAAGGCCGCGCAGCACCAACCCGCACAGAGCTGTGTGTACAATCCAGTAATGCCAAGATGCAAAAAAGAAGACTTTCCTGCCTGTGAACGGGATACCAGCATAAGGAGCCATGTCTTCCAGCAAGCGCGGCGTTTGGGTTTCAAGCACAGCCAGCCGGAAACGGCTGTTGAGTTTGCCGTCTTTATGGAGCTGCGCCCAGTCCAGTTCGGCAGTGAAAGGCAGCGCGCCCAGGGCGGTTTTGAGGAGACTCATGGCGCTCATTTGGGCTCAATCTTCCATTCCAAGCGCGGACGCAGGACGCCCGGGCGCGGCTCGGCCCATTGCATGCCCGGCGCGCCGGAGGTGTTGACGTTGAAGGAAAGCACCTGCTCGTCCATGAAATAACGGCGCACGCGGTAAGAACTGGCGTTAACACCCAGAGTGTAGCGTCCGCTGTTCAGAAAATCAGCCGGAATGGTACAACGGCTGACGTAATGCCCGGCCGGGCGTGAACTGTGGTTTTCAAAGTGGTGTTCGTCGTCGGTATCGAAGGAAGTCAGGACATACTCGCCGCGGGCGGTGCTGAGGTAAATGCCGATGCGCAGGCCGGTCAACGGAGCGGAAAGGCTGTATTCCATTTCGATGGTGAACGGCTCAACAGAACGGATGATATCCACCACGCCGCCTTTCTGGTCGCGCAGGCGCAGGGCAATCGGGCGGAAAGGTGTGGCATCGGTCGGCACTTCATCCGCGTCCCAGATGCGTTCACCGGCTTTGGAATTCCCGGCAGAAAGATAATAATCCACCGCTTCGGAAGATGGAGCGATCAACACCAATTTTCCCTTTTCGAGAACAATTGACTCTTGTGTCAGGCGCAGCACTGCCGACATGTTATGGCTGACGAATAGAACCGTGCGGCCCTCCCGGGCCACGTCACCCATCTTGCCCAGGCACTTCTTCTGGAACTCGGCATCGCCCACCGCCAGCACTTCGTCCACCACCAGGATTTCCGGTTCCAGGTGTGCGGCCACGGCAAATGCCAGTCGCAGGTACATGCCTGAGGAATAGCGCTTGACGGGTGTGTCGATGAACTGCTCCACTTCTGAAAACGCCACAATCTCATCAAACTTGCGCTCAATTTCGGCATTTCTCATACCCAGGATGGCGCCGTTCAGAAAGATGTTTTCACGACCGGTCAGCTCAGGATGGAAACCCGTCCCGACCTCGAGAAGGGACCCGACCCGCCCGCGGATCGTCACGGACCCGGTGGTCGGCTCGGTGATGCGGGAGAGGATCTTGAGCAGGGTGCTTTTTCCAGCTCCGTTGCGCCCGATGATGCCCAGCACTTGTCCGTGCTGGACCTCGAAATTAATATCCTGCAAAGCCCAGATATACTCTTCGCCCGGCTGAAGCACGTCCTGCCCAACAGAGCGGCGGATCATCGCGCCTGCCTGGCGGAATGGCCTGCTTAAGGCTTGCGAGATATTCTCGCTCAGCGTGTGATATCGCTGAGGAACAAGTCCTATGCGGTATCGTTTGCCCAGGTTTTCAACAAGAATAACAGGTTTCATAAGAGTTAAATCGTATCTGCAAAAGTACGTTCCATCCGGCGGAAGTAAATCATTCCGCTGACCAGGATCACCAGCGCCACAACCGCTGAAATAATCAGACGTGTGTCCGGGCCGGTGGGCGTGCCGAGGATGGCCCAGCGGAAGCCGTTGATGACGCCCGCCATCGGATTGAGAGCATAGATCATCTGCCATTTCGCCGGTATCATCGTGGTAGAGTAAACCACCGGTGAGACGAATTTCAAAATATCGGACAGGAACGGGAGGATATAGCCCACATCGCGGTACTGAACGTAGAGCGCCGAGAGCCACAGGGCAATGCCCAGGGCGGTCATCATCGTCATCAGCAGGAACGGAATCAGGGTCCAAAGCGCGGCGGTGATCGTGATATGCGCCTGCCCGGTCAGGTTGTAATACAGAGCAATCCCAATCAATACCACGAAAGCGATCAGGAAATCCACCAGCCCGCTCAACACTGAAGCCAGTGGCAGCACCAGTTTAGGGAAGTATATCTTCGTGATCATGTTCTGGTGGTTGACCAGCGAACGGCTGGCGTTATTAAGGGCGTTGGTAAACAGGGTCCACGGGAGGAGGGCCACGAAGGAGAAAATTGGATAAGGAATGCCATTATCCGTCTGGATGTGAGCCAGCCCGCCAAAGAAAATACTGAAGACCACCATATTCATGAACGGCTGGATCACCGCCCAACTCACGCCGAGCGCAGTTTGTTTATAGCGCACTTTCAAGTCACGCCAGGTCATGAAGTAGATCAATTCACGGTAGAGCCACAGGTCGTATAGGTTGAGGGCCATCCAGCCTTTCGTCGGGCGGATGACGATCGTGTTCGGCTCTTTCTTGATGATCGCTGCGCGTGCCATGGGTTATTTCCTATTCTGCTTGTACCAATCGATCGTCTGGCGCAAGCCCTCTTCGAATGGCGTCACGGCGCGAAAACCAAAGTATTTTTCAGCGCGGCTGACATCCAGTCCGCGGCGCGGCTGGCCGTTGGGTTTGCTCGTATCCCAGGCCGGTTTGCCTTTAAAGCCGGTCAGACGGGAGATCATCTCGACCAAGTCTTTGATGGAAATTTCGTAACCAGAACCCAGATTGACCGGGTCGGCGCCGTTGTACTTCTCCGCTGCCAGCAGGATACCTTCGGCAGCATCTTCCACGTACAGGAATTCGCGCGTCGGCGAGCCATCGCCCCAAACGACAATCTCATTTTCGCCGCGTTCCTGCGCCTCGAAGCACTTGCGGATGAGCGCCGGGATGACGTGTGAGGAGGCCGGGTCAAAATTGTCGCCCGGGCCGTAGAGATTGACCGGCAGGAGAAAGATGGCATTGAAGCCGTACTGCTTGCGGTAGGCTTGCGCCTGGACCAGCAGCATCTTCTTCGCCAGGCCATACGGGGCGTTGG
>JAPLGV010000261.1 GCA_026389975.1 Chloroflexota bacterium | reverse complement strand
AGCCTTGGAACTGCTCAGGAGTAGTGGCAAGAGCGGAGGACAAATCGAGCGTGAACTGGGGATCACGCCGGGGCTGCTGGGGAAGTGGCGAGATCGATACCAGGTGATCGTCAGCGGTGGTGATCCGAACCACTTGGAACCGAGTGATATTGAAGCTGCCAAGCGAGAGATCAAACGGCTGCGGCGGAAGTTGGCGGAAGTGGAAGAAGAACGCGAGATATTAAAAAAAACAATCAACATTTTCTCCCGGAAAAGCGAATGAGATACAAGTATATTCGGGAGCATCGTCAGGAATTTAGCGTCATGCGCATGTGTCAGCTATTGGCAGTAACGCGGAGTGGATACTATGCCTGGCAGCCAGGAAAAACAAGTCAGCGCGAGCTGGCGAACCGGGTGCTGGTGGAGAAAATTCGTGCAGAATATAAAACCAGTCGAAAGACCTACGGCAGTCCACGCATACAGGTTGCTCTATGGGGCAAGGGCATCGCTTGTGGACGTCACAGGGTGGCACGCTTGATGCGTAGAGAAGGGATCAGCCCTCAAAAACGGCATAAGTGGCATCCAGTGACCACCCAGCGTCAGCCAGGAGCGATCCCGGCGCCCAACCTTCTGAACCAGGACTTTTCTGCAAGCGCAGCTAACCAAAAATGGGTCAGCGATTTTACTTACATCGACACGGCTGAAGGCTGGTTATTCTTGGCAACGGTACTGGACCTGTTCTCGCGGAAAGTGGTGGGCTGGGCAATGGCCCAGCAAATGGACACAACTCTGGTAGAAACAGCATTGCGTATGGCTTTGCAAAGGCGTCAACCGAAGGCGCGCTTGCTGCATCATTCCGACCAGGGCAGCCAGTACACTAGTGCTGCCTATCAAAGCAGTTTGTCATCCGCAAATATTCAGGTGAGCATGAGCCGTGTCGGAAACTGCTATGACAATGCAGTTGCGGAAAGTTTCTTTGGCACCCTCAAAGCTGAATGTGTGACCGGCCAATATTCCACACATGCACTGGCACAAACAGCGATCTTTGAGTATATTGAGGTTTGGTACAATCGGCAGCGTCTGCATTCCACACTCGGCTACCTAAGCCCTGCCGAATTCGAACTGGTTTCTGGACATTAACCGTGTCTATTAAACCGGGGCAAGCTCAGTGAATGGGAAATGGGGGGAGGAGGGGCAGAAGAGCAGAGGGGCAGATGCGGGCTGGATCACCGACCTCGGCAACCTGCTGAATACATCGCCCGAACTGTTCGACCGCATCCTAGCGGTCAACCTGCGGGCGCGGGGAGAAACGCCGGAGTCTGCAGGGTGGCGGCGTTATTGCAAGCAGTGTGGGTAATAGCACGGCGATTCCTGCGGAACCAAAAGTTAGAACGTGACCATAGCGGGCGTAATTTTAAGCGAGGGGAGGATATTAATAAGGGGTTCACATTACGATTATTTCCTCTCCCCGTGATTGCATGAATTATTTATAAGCCCGACGCCGAAGCCAGGCCGCAATACTACTGATCAAAAACTCAATGGAAATAACTAAGGTGGCCCAAAAGAGGAATTCGACCAGAGTCGAATGGATCGGCGAAATATTCCAACGCCCCAGGAGCTGATTCACCACCGGGGGTGTTTCCCAGTTCACATCTGGCACTTGGACAAGCCACAGGATGGCGCGAATGATCGGATGGCCCAAGAACCAAAATGCAACCAGTCCAATGCCGCCGGGCAAGAAGCCGCAGAAGGCCAGCCAGAAACATACGATGGACAAAGAAAATCCTGCAGCAAACGCATCCGTTTTTGAAGAAGTCGGAAGCGAGAGAGTAATCCAGCCGCTGGTTCCGGCCATCGCCAGGATTGAAAAAGCGATCAGAGGATAAAATACTTTGTCGATGAAGCGCGTGCCGTTGTGCGGATAGCGCTTCGCCTTGATCAGCGCTTCATTCGGGAAGGGCGTTCCCTGCGGTTCGCTGTCGGGTGAGGAGATGGATGGGATGAGTGGGGGTTCAATCCGATCATTCAATGCCATCATCATTTGCAGGTAAGGAGGATTGTTTTTAAACCTTGGAAGGTAAAAATGCCGCTCTTTATTCTTTTCGAAATAATATAGAAACACAGCGGTCCTAGACCCATATGCAGCAAACAAATTAATTCGCCGGATTCGTTCCAGATCAATTCTTTTTACAATTGGGATGATAGGGAATATTAACCAGGGAAGCCGGATTGATACCCAGTCATCCGCAAATGTTACTTTCGTATAAAGACCTTCCATTAGAGAATAGACAAATATCCAGCCGACAAGATAAGATGGGATGCCAAGAAATAGGAATCCAAATAATGGGAACCAACCCGGGGCATTGTCAGCCTTTGATAATCCAATAAACAGCACAAATGGGATCGCCCAACAGATTAATCCAAAAGGTAAAGACAAAGCCCACATCCAAAAGCGATCTTTCCAAAAATTGAATTTATAAAATTTGTATGAAGGGTTTGGAGTTTCCATAAGAAATCTCTTATTTTATTTTACTTTACTTACCTGCGCGAAACGCTTAGTTCAACCAGATGCTCGGCAGTCGTTTGGCGGCTACGTCCCCGTAGCGCAGCGTAGGGGGCAACAGATTATGGAACTCTCCTAACTTGAAAATAGCATCTGTATGTCGGAGTCCAAAGTCTCCAGACTTTGCCGCACGAAAGCAACGACTGGAGTCGTTGCACTCCGTTTTCATCCTTGGCGGTGAACGCAGTTCATGACGACTAAAGTATAGATAATATGAAGAGCAAGGGCAAGCGGTTTGCAAAAGCAGGTCCTTTCACTCCATGGAATGTGGTACTCTCGCATTAGACGAATAGAGAATGCTCACAAAGGAGGATCAAATGGAAACACATCGTCCCGATGATCTTCGGGAGAAACGACCTGCAATAGCAATGATACTACGGAAAAGAGGAAGCTCACCATGGCGATGGAGTTGAGCCAAAAGGAGTGGAAGCTGGGGTTCAGCGTGGGACCTGGCCGTTCGTCGAGATCGGGGCGTTTCGGCCCTGCCGCGTGAAAATCAAGCCGCTTCACGTAGTCCCGGTTCTACCACGGGGCGTAGTCCCGGTTCTACCACGGGGCGTAGTCCCGGTTCCAGCGATAGTCCCGGCTTTTGCGAGGTAGTCCCGGTTCTTGCGAGGTAGTCCCGGTTCTTGAACGGGGCACGGGGCACAGGGCACGGTATAATTGTTGCATGGCCAAAACCAAACTCACCTATCCCACTACTCCCATCGGTAACCAGGTGGACGATTACCACGGCACACCGGTCACCGATCCGTACCGTTGGCTGGAAGATGTCGACTCGCCCGAAACGCTCGCCTGGGTCAAGGCCCAGAACGATTTGACTTTCGGTTATCTGGAACAAATTCCGGGGCGTGACCGGCTGCGCAAGCGTCTGACCAGCCTGTGGGATTTTGGACGGGCCATGACCATCCATCACCGCGGCAGCTGTTACTTCCAGTTCCGCAACAGCGGCTTGCAGAACCAGGATGTTCTATACGTCATGGACAGCCCCACTGCCTCCGGCCGCGTCCTGCTCGATCCCAACACCCTCAGCGAGGATGGGACGGCAGCCCTGAATACCTGGGCGGTCAGTGACGATGGCAAATGGCTGGCGTATGCCATCTCCCATTCCGGCTCCGATTGGGTGGAATGGCGCATTCGTAAGGTCGAAAGCGGGGAAGACCTTCCCGAAACCCTGGAATGGAGCAAGTTCAGCGGTGCAGCCTGGACGCACGACCAGAGCGGTTTTTATTACTGCCGCTATGCCGCCCCGGCCGAAGGGGAAGTGTACCAGGAAGCCAACTACAACCAGACGGTTTACTTCCACCGCCTCAACACCCCGCAGAGTGACGACGTGCTCGTCTATGCCCGGCCAGACCAGCCCGAATGGGGTTTCGGTCCCGAGGTCAGCAACGACGGGCGCTACCTGGCCATGGCCGTCTCGCAGGGTACGGACACGCGCAACCGCTTTTTCTATAAAGACCTGCAGACGAATGGAGATGTGATCGAACTCATCCCGGCCCTGGAAGCTGCCTACTTCTTTGTCGGCAATGATGGCCCTGTGTTCTATTTCCAGACCGACCGGGGGGCCCCGAAGAGCCGCCTGATCGCCATTGATGTCACCCGGCCCGAACTCCCCTACTGGAAAACACTCATCCCGGAGGGCGGCGACACGCTCGAAGCGGTTACCATCATCAACGACCAATTTGTCACGATTTACCTGCACGATGCCCATGAACTGCTCAAGCGTTTTGCCCTGGACGGCACGCCGCTTGGCGAAATCCAACTCCCCACGCTCGGCTCGGTGACGTATGGCTATACCTCCACGCTGGCGGGACGCCGCGAGGACAAGGAAATGTTCTATCTCTTCCACTCCTTTGCCCACCCGGTGACCGTCTTCCGTT
>JAPLGV010000363.1 GCA_026389975.1 Chloroflexota bacterium | reverse complement strand
GCGCCGATGTCAGGCTCGACTGTCCGCCAAATACCACGCGCCTGTTTGCGCTGGCCAGATGGAAGCAACGAGAGCCAGAGACGTTCAAAATGGATTTGACCGATGCCCCAATAGATGCTCAAGAACAGAATGACGAGTACGCCGCTCACGACGCTTCCAATGCCCTGCGTGAAGCCGAGTATGGCCGGCAGCACCAGCTGCCCTTGGTCGCCGGTAATTGCTTCGAAGAGCTTACTGGGCGGTGGCAGCCGCGCAACCAGCGCATGTTGGAACGAACTGCCCCCTAACCATACCGGCAGCCTCCACGCATCCTGCACCGACACAGTCTGTGCAAACTGTTGAATCTCATTGATCGCGGCCTCACCGGTTAGGAAGAGTAAGAAGCCGAAACTGCCCAGGGCCACCAGGACCAGTAGAATCCAGGCCGCGCGCACCACGAAGTCTCGCCCAACCAGGCGGTTAACCAATGGGCGCAGCGCTGCCGCAAGCGCTAGCGAGATCAATACGTAAACGACGACAATCCGGAACTGCCATAGCACCACCAGCACCAGCAACGTGGTCAAGCCCGCTGCACCGAACCGTATTATTTGCTTCGTCATGGTGCACCTGAAGATTGGACCTGTGCCAGCAAAGCATCGAGGTCGGTGGTAATGGTCTCAATCTCATCCATCACCCGATCAATCTGCTTGACCCTTAGGTCCGAGCCCCCTTTCTTGAGCCGCGCCTGCTTGCGCAGATCCTGGGCCAGGTCCTGTGCTTCATAGCGCAGTCGGCTGGCATAATCGCGTCCGGCCGAGACCTCCGGCTCCATCGTCGCTGGATGAAAGACGAAGCGATCAAGTAAGAGCTGAATAATTGCTGCCATGGGAATCGCCATGAGCGCGCCGGCAATGCCGAACAAAGAGCTAAAGGCAAAAAACGCCAGCAGTGTGACGAATGGATTGACCCCCACCGCCTTACGCATGACGCGTGGCACCAGCAGGCTGTTTTCCACCTGCTGAATAACGACTGTCGCGACGATGACCCACACCAGCTTGGCAGGCGCAATGGACAGCGCAACCAGCGCCGCGGGAATGGCGCCAAGCAGCGGCCCAATCATCGGTACGGCCTCCAGCACGCCCGCCACAAACGCCAGCACCAGGGCATTGGGCAAGCCGATGAGCAGATAGGCAACCAGCGCCATGACGCCAATCACCAGGCAAAGGACGCCTTGTCCGGCAATGTAGAAACCAACCTTGGTTTCCATGGCTGAAATAAGTTCACTAATGCTCTCGCGCTGGCCCGTTGGAACCAGCAGTAAGAATGACTGGATGGTTCGCGGCCCATCAAGCGTCCAGTAAAATGCTAGTACCAGAATAAATATGGCTAAAAAGATAACCTTAGCCGCCAATGTCACGTAACCCACTGCCTGCTCTGCTGAAGCCAGCATCTGCTCTCCCGTTTGCTGTATCGGCTCCAGGCCTGGTAGTGTCGCTGGAAGGAACTCACTCAGGCGCACAATCAATTGACTGGGATAATTAATCATCCACTCACGCAGGCTTTGGTAGTAACCCGGCACTGCGGCAGCCATCGTTGTACCTTGCTCGACAATCAACGGGAATAACAATAGCACGAAGCTGATGAGCAGTGCGAGCAGCAGGAGGTAGACAAGAATGACCCCCGCTATCCGGGGGAGTCCTCGCTGATGCAACCAGGTTACGACTGGCCTGAACACCGTACCCATCACGATGGCGATAAACAAGATGAAAACGACTTGGTTAAACCGATAGAGAAGCCAGAAGCCAAGGGCCACAAAAACCAGGACGAGAGTCGCCCACACGACCCGCCGGAATGTCCAGTTATTCAGTTGCGAAGGTGGATGCTCTGGCATGCTTTCGCCTGGGAGTACTTTGGAAGAGCCACTGATATCGACGTTGGAAACCGATCTGGAATTTTTAGGCATGCTTACTGACACCTTTGCGTCCATTTTTTTATTTTCTTAAGAATCATTGATTTACAAGTTGGATTTGCCCTTGGCCAGGGTGGACAATACTCTTGAAGCTATTGGGCAGATTTGTTAAACAATCGCCTGATGCGATTACTCCTCTGCCGATTGGCCCTATGCTCCGCTACTCGTTTATTGAATTCCTCTTTATCTATAACCACGACGTCGGGCAGACCTTGAGCAGAGAGTTTTGAGGCGGCATCCTCCCTAAGTTTAATATCATCAAAGACCTTCAAGAAAGCCCGGACGCCTCGGCGGGCTAGCGTCTGATCATCAACAATATCAGCAGCCATTCGTGGTGCAGGCGTAATTTGCGGTTCCATCACTTCCGGTACCGGCTTATCGCTGTAGACGACACGGAAAAAAAGTCTATCACCATCCAGGAAGGGGTAGTCTATGCGCGTCGGGTACATGCCAAGCGAGCCGCGCTCCAGGATGAAGGCATAGCGCAGACCATCGCTGGTGCAGGACACTACTTGCATGTGCAGATCGTTCACCAGGTCATGCAACACCAATAACAATGCGCAAATTGCGGCGCATAGCATTCATGTTAGTTTTCTAATCCAGCAAGATGAGAAGTTTCCTGCCGCACTAGCGAGAACACCAGATTAGCTAGTAGGAACTTATATGGAATCTTTCAGTGCTTTGAGAGGCCTCACCTTTATCACCTTGCACGCCGCTTTTGCTTTGTAGGTCATCGGCTCCTTGGTGAATGGGTTGACGCCTTTGTGCTGGCGCGTAGCAGGCTTGTCAACGACAAACAGTTTAAGCAGGCCTGGGATGAGAACTTCGCCCGGCCCTCGCTTACCGAGTTGCTCGGCAACTATCACGTTGATCGAATCGAGCGCTGACGTGGCTTGCTTCTTATTGAGGCCACTTTTCTCGGAAAGGGTAGTCACGAACTGGGACTTGCTCATTCTTTTGTTAGCCATTTCATATCTCCTTTGTTTATCAATCGTTCTTTTGACTATAACACGCTTTTTTACTTCCCGTTGGCTTGCGAAATTTGCTTAACCATTTCGGCAGTTTTTTCCGGCTGGTTAACGCGTATTGCCACATCCGCCTGGGCAATAATCCCCAGGATCTTGTTGTCGTTGTCCACGACAGGAATGCGGCGCAATTGATGCTCGGACATCGCATCCAGCGCTTTCTGCAGATCATCTTCAGCGCGGCAGGTCACTACCTTGCGTGTCATCACCGCCTCCACTTTTGTGGATTTGGCATCGCGCCCTTCGGCCACGATCTTCAAAGTCAGATCGCGATCGGTTACGATACCGACCAATTTTTTGGTCTGCTCGTTCTCAATAACAGGAATCGAACCGATGTTCTCGATCTTCATCAACCCCGCTGCTTCTGCCACCATGGCACTTGGCAGGCAGCAAACCGGGTCTTTCGTCATTACTTCATTACACTTCTTCATTTGGAAATCTCCTTTCTTGCAATGTGTATGCGGAGGCAGCCTGTCTGGCCGCCTCTCCTATTGAGCTATTTGCTCGGTGCGGTGATTGTGGATGGCATTTCAAGTGATGCCCACCGCTCTCACGATGCGGAACTGACAGACCAATATGCCTATGCTGGTCATGAATACATTATACAACAAACACTCCCTGGCCACATCTCACGGGTGGGGAGTATTTGCCTCCGCCACTTGTGGGTGACTCCCTCCGAAGCGCAGTACTAGCCAATAGGGATCCACCAGAGTTGCGAGAATCCCCCAAACTGATCCAAGCACTATACCTGCGATGACATCTCTTGGATAGTGCGCGCCAACGTAGATCCGCGTAAAACCGACCAGAGCGGCGACTGCATACAGGGCAGCAGTTTCTACCATTCCAAACTGGAAGTGGTGGATGAACAGTGTCATTAGGAAAAATATCTGGGTTGTATGACCACTTGGAAAGGAATCACCTATTTCTCGCCAGCCAATGACGCGTGCCTTATCAAGAGTAAGAAATGGACGGTCCCGATCGGATAACGCCTTGATAATTTCCACCAGTAACCAAAGCGTGAGGGTGCCGAAGATGATCTCTATGGCCAGACGGCGATAGTTCAGTATAAAAAGAAGGAATGCAGCGATAAATGCAGCCAGCATATTGCCAAGCTGTGTTACCAGCCACATACTACGATCCAGCCACACGGGATAGACCCGCATGTTAAAGAGCATGAAAACCCGGGTGTCCAGGCGCTGACCGGTTGACCAAATCAAGGACAAAGTCACCAGCGCAAACAGGGAAAGCAAGACGACCAGTTCTCGTTGGGCGCTCAACGCCGTCCATAGTGACGCCCGCGCCCCGCCCGGCAGCCAGATGAGGAACAGTACCAGACCTGTCACCAGGATTATCAGCAAGGCGGGTCGTCGTCTGTTGGCAGACCAAAAAGAAGTGGCGTGTGCCTCTGGCGACAAGGGAGTTTGTTTGAAACCGTTATCCATCAACCGCCAACTTTGAATCGATTGTCGGTGTTGCCGAGGACTCTCCCGTAAGCGCTTTGCCAACCATAACCGTCAGGGCGCGCGGGTGGACGTGAATTGATAATGAACCTGATCCCTGGCCCACCAAGATACCATCGGCAAGCACAGGCATCTGTGGGGTCGAAACGATCTTAATGTGCCTGGCACGATAATGCTTAATGCCGGCATCCTCGAGCAGACCGCCTAGTGACAGCATGGCATAGGAGAGCATGTTCAGTTTGCCCATATCCGAAAAAGTGAATACATCGAGACGGCCATCTTTGAAGGATACCTTGGGGGAAATCTGGAAGTGTGGTCCGAGAAAAGGCATATTTGTGATCAACATCATATGCGCTGACGTATCAAGGTGTTTGTACCCGTCCAGAATCATACGCAGCCGTGAGGGTGTTGCAGAGATAAGTGTTGATAATAATCCCCCGATCTGCGCCAGATTACCATGCTGAAAATCATCCGCCATCGGATATAGATCGGAGATGAGACCCAATGCAACACCTTCCAGAAACCAGTGACGGGAATGTCCGCAGTGGACTCGTCCTACATCGATCTTCAACCGGCGACCCTGGCGCAATAGAGCGACAGAATTTGCGATATCCCCTGTGATCCCCAGGTTAAAAGCGACGTTGTTTCGTGTGCCTGTGGGGATGATGCCGAGGGTCGCATCACTTCCGGTCATGGCCCCTACGACGCTGTCGATGGTACCGTCGCCGCCGGCAACGACAATCAACTTAATGCTCGATTTGATTGCGCTATGTACCACGTCCTCAAGCTGACTTTCAGGAGACACTATAAAGACTTCCGGAAAAATATGCTGGTTCTGCATTTCTGAGAGAATACTAACTAGCTGTTGCGGTGATTCTCCCGGTTGGCCGGAACCAGGATTAAAGATGAGTTTCGCTCGGATCGGGCGGTGAAAACCTGTTTTGAGTTTGCTTGATAGGTGCAATTGCATATTATTCCTTGCACTGCCTGGCCGTTAGCCACTAATCGTTAGTTATGATTATTTTTAGAGCGCGTTCCTTCATGGCGTGTCGTAGGCTTGCATCACTTGATCCAACGAGAAGTGGTGTGTAATCAACTGCTTGGCCTGGAGCTTTCCTGAAGCCACCGCTTTAAGAAGCACCGGGGTGGTTACGGTATCCACGAGTCGGGTTGTGAGCGTAATATTTTGTGCCCAAAGTTTGTCCAGATTTAACTGGACGGGCTTGCCATGCACGCCGACGTTGGCGATATGACCGCCCGCCGTCACGATTTCCTAACAAATGTCGAAACTGGCCGGAATCCCAACAGCTTCTATGGCCACGTCTACGCCCCGGTTGGCGGTCAGCGCCATGATTTTTTCGGCAGCGTTGCCAAGGTCGTTGTGGATGACCTGCGTCGCTCCAAATTTCTTTGCGATTTCTAGACGGTTGTCATCATTATCGACCATGATGACCTCCGCCGGCGAATAGAACTGCGCCGTCAGCAGGGTCGCCAACCCGATCGGGCCTGCCCCGATAATTGCCACCGTATCACCGGGCTTAACCTGCCCGTTAAGCACACCACATTCGAACCCGGTCGGCAGGATATCGCTCAACATAACGAACGCTTCTTCGTCCGCTCCGGCAGGAATCGGGTACAGGCTGTTGTCTGCAAAAGGGATGCGGGCGTATTCGGCTTGAGTGCCGTCGATCTTGACGCCCAGAATCCAACCGCCACCATTCTCACAGTGTGAATACATACCTTTCTTGCAGTTGGCGCATCTCCCGCACGAGCTGATGCACGAGATCAGGACGTGGTCGCCCACGCTGAAATTGGAGACGCTCGAACCCACTTGTTCAATGATGCCGACACTTTCGTGTCCCAGAATGCGGCCATCTGTAACAGTTGGCACATCCCCTTTCAGGATATGCAGATCTGTGCCACAAATGGTTGTCTTTGTGATCCTGACGATGGCATCGGTGGGTAATTTGATATCGGGCTTGGGCATGTTCTCCAAAGCGCGTTTTCCTGGGCTGTGGTAGACAAGTGCTTTCATTGTTCAATCCCTGTGAAAAATAAGAATAAGCTCAATTTTGAAACTGCCTGACTTGTTCCGGCACTAAAACCCTAAATTCGATTTCACCAAAATCATCGTGGTACGACCCGGCTTAAATTCTTTATTGACGATCAATAGTTTGTTAATGCTGCTAGTGATACCGAATGCCTTGAGTGCACGAGCATTCTCCAGCGGAAGGGTATATTCTTCTACGCGTTTCAAGCCATCCTCGAGGGTCGGGACGATTTTTTGCGTGCCGACCACCCAAATGACGTGAGCCGCTGCGGCGGCATAACCCGCCAACTGGCTGCCGGTCATTGAAGCGATGATGACGCGGCCGGTTTCGGTGACCGCGTGAACGCTGCCGATCATATACTCAGGCGTCGCGCCCATTTTCTGCATCTCCCGGTTCTGGGTCTTCGGATCCATCTCGCCCAATTTGGCGCGTACAGAATTGTAGCGACCTGACCTGTCCAATTCTTCGGTGATGCCCAGGGTGTTCAGCGTGACCGAACTGGAGGTGAATACTTCTGCATCGGCAGGAAATATTTCAAACAGCTTCCTTTTTGCATCCGCGCCATTCTCGGCAAGGATGGCATGGATGTTGTTGGCCTCCAGCGCTTTAATGGTTCGTTCGATTTGAGCCTCAGAAGCGAGATTGGCGAAATTGGGATTTGAGGTCATGGTTGTAGCTGTCATTTTGTTCCTTTATGCCTGGGCCAATAATCCAAGCAGGGTATCGCCAGCCGGCTTCCCATTGATCTCCTGGCCTCGCCGGGGAGAATACTATTTATGCCACCCGGCTATAAGACCGGGTGGCAGATTGCTTTGCGGTTCAGCAAGATAAAGCCGTCATCAGCTTCGACAGACCTGGTTTACTGCTTCTTGCATAAATGAGTTCACTGCAAAAAGGTC
>JAPLGV010000519.1 GCA_026389975.1 Chloroflexota bacterium | reverse complement strand
CGTGCTGGCACATTGCAATTCCTGCCAGGAAGGGGTGGATGAATATCCACTCGCGGACCAGCATTGCCAGGCCATCCGACAGCGAGTGACCGAATTGCAGAGCCAGGGATTTTACGTTCTGGGGGTGGCGAGGAGGAAGCTTCCGGCGAACTCATCTCCGGATCAGGCAGAGAGCGGGATGACTTTCCTCGGGCTGCTGGCTTTGATCGACCCGCCGCGCCCCGGGGCTGCAGAAGCCATTGCCCGCGCCCAGGGAGCCGGAATCCGCGTAGTGATGATCACCGGCGACAATGGCCTGACCGCCCAGGCTATCGCCGGGACGCTCGGCATCGGGCAGCGCGTTGTGGATGCCCGGGAGATGGGAGGCATCACCGGTTTGGCGCTCACCGAACTAATGAAAGAGGTGGACATCGTGGCGCGCGCCACGCCCCAGATCAAACAGCAGGTGCTTCAGGCCCTGCAGGATGCCGGACACGTTGTGGCCATGACCGGGGACGGGGTCAACGACGCTACCGCCTTGAAACAGTCCGACGTCGGCGTGGCGATGGGCTTGCGCGGCACGGACATTGCCAAGGAATCCTCAGCCATGGTCCTGCTGGACGACAACTTCGCCACGATCGTGGCCGCGGTCGAAGAGGGCCGGCGCATCTTCGACAACATCCGCAAGTTCACCAACTACCTGCTCAGCACCAGCTTGGGCGAGGTGTTCGTCGTCCTGGCGCTTTCCATCGCTGGATATTTCCCCCTCTCCGCCATCATGCTATTATGGGTCAACGTTGTCACCGACCTGGTGCCGGCCAGCGCCCTGGCAGCCGACCCGGTCGTGCCGCACGTCATGAAGCGACGCCCGCGCCGCCACAACGAGCCCATCCTAAACAAGGCCATTTACGCTACCATCGCTGGGAGCATCTTCCGCACCCTGATCGCCTACGGCCTGATCTTCTGGGTCGGGCTCGAGTTCGGCGGCGTGACCTACGCCCGCACCATGCTCTTTACCAGCATCGTCCTGCACGCCTTCACGCGCGTGATGGTCGTGCGCCAGATGGACAGTCTCTCTATTTGGTCGAACCGGGCGCTGCTGATCAGCTATGCCATTGCGGTCGGACTGCAGCTACTGGCCCTGTACACCCCCCTGCGGGGGCTCTTCGGCGTGATCGCACTAGATTGGCGGGCCTGGGCAGTCATGGTGCCGGTCATGGCCGGGTCGTCGTTTGCGGGAATCTATATGACCCGCTGGATATTGAAATTATTCCCACTGTGGGATAAATAAATTCTGATCCCGTATTCTTGGTTGGGTTTCTCATCAACCACTAAAGAACAGGGGATATACTGACACTGATTGAATAGACAAATATCCTTACTTGGAGAATGGTATGCCTGATGGATTTGATATTCCTATCCCGTTTCTGAACCAATCCTTTCACATATACTTCTACGGTATCCTGATCACGCTAGGGGTGGTGGCCGCCACCCTGCTGGCGCAAGCGGAAGCGAAACGCCGCGGCCAGAACCCCGAAATCCTCTGGGATATGCTCTTCTGGGTGGTGCTCGCCGGCATCGTCGGGGCGCGCATCTGGCACGTTCTAACCCCACCGCCTTCCATGGTCGCTCAGGGGATCACCACGCAATACTATCTGACCCATCCACTGGACATGATCGACATCCGCAAAGGCGGGCTGGGCATCCCGGGCGCGGTCGGCGGTGGCATTTTGGCGATGTGGGTGTACACTCGCAGGAAAAAGCTCAGTCTGATTACTTGGCTGGATATTACGGCTCCGGGCCTAGCCCTGGCCCAGGCCATCGGCCGCTGGGGTAACTTCTTCAACCAGGAGTTGTACGGTGCCCCAACCGATTTACCCTGGAAGATCTACATCGATCCCCTGCACCGCCTTTCCGGTTTCGAAAACTTTGCCTATTATCATCCACTCTTCCTGTACGAGTCTTTGTGGAACCTGGCAAACATGGCCATCCTGCTCTGGCTGTCGCGCCATTTTTCGGACCGCCTCAAGACCGGCGACATATTCCTGGGCTATCTGGTCATCTATCCACTCGGTCGATTCCTGCTGGATTTCCTGCGCCTGGACGCCTCCCGGGTGGCAGGGATCAACGCCAACCAGACCCTGTCGGCCATCGTGGCAGTGGTCGCTGCTGGGGTGCTGATCTGGCGGCACCGTCCGTCACGTCCCGCTAAAGTGACCAATAAAGAAGACGTGCCGTCCTGATCGGATGGCACGCTGATTTAAAGGTCTCCAAAGAGGTTTAATTCTTCAAACGAACTTATACTTCCAACCGGTAAAAGATAGTATTGGAAAGGTCAGTAATCTTCCATTTCCGAAATCCGGCTTTTCGGAATAGGTCAGCAAGCTCTTCCGGTTTCATGCGATGGGCAAGCGGCGGACCGAAGAGGCTGTCCAGGTAAGGCCATTCCAGGATGCATACTCTGTTCCCGGCCACCCGGCCGGGCGGGATGGGTTTTGGTTGCATCGCTACCTGGAAGCGCAGGGAGCAAGGAATCTGGTGGTGGACTCGGCGAGCATCGAGGTGAGTCGTCGGTTTCGGCGGGTAAAGACGGATCGGATGGATTTGGGGAAGTTGCTGGGGATGCTGATGAAGCATTTCGCGGGGAAAGGGGCAACGACCCCCACCGCCCTTCACCCTGCCTCCTTCGGGGACCTTCGGCAGGTACTGCGCGGGCACCTACCCCAAGGGGGGGATGCGTGGGGAGAAGCGCCCATGGCGGCTGGAGGCGGTTGTTGGGCAGCCCTCACATGGATGCTCCAGCATAAACCTTGAGAATGCGATCCATTTCCGTGTGCACCGCCTCATCTATGCGTTGACGTCTCTCGTCAGCCGCAAACCATGCCAGCGTCCGACGGATGCCATCCCGGAAGGGTATGGCGGCCTGGAAGCCAGGTACGAACGTCTTGATCTTGCTGTTATCAAACACCGCACTCCACGTCTTGTCGCCTAACAAACTCCCGGCCAACTGCGGCGCCACTCGCGCAATAAAGTCAGACGGAATATGCACGATCTTCGCCTCGACACCCAATGCCTCGGCGATGGTCTGATAAATCTGATCCCACGTCAGCACTTCGTCGGAAGTGATATGGAAGGCGTGACCCAACGCTCGCCCATTCCCCAGCAGCCCTAGAAACCCTCGCCCAAAGTCGTCCGCATGCGTCACAACCCATAGCGATGAGCCGTCGCCATGCACAATGATCGGCCAACCCTTTTTCAGCCGATCGGCTAAGGTGTAACAGCCCCACCCCCCGATCGCAATCGGGAAATTCGGATCATACGTCAGAGAAGGACGCACAATCGTCACGGGAAAACCTTCTTCACGGTACGCTTGCATCAGACGTTCCTCGCAAGCAATCTTGTTGCGGGAGTACTCCCAGTATGGGTTGTGCAATGGCGTCGACTCAGTAATGAGATAGTGAGCCGGCGGCTTTTGATACGCCGAGGCCGAGCTAATGAAGACGTACTGCTTGACCTGGCCTCGGAAGAGAGCCAAGTCGCGCTCAATATCATCCGGTGCATAGGCAATCCAGTCGACGACGACATCAAACTCCAAGTCCTGCAAAGCGGCGCGAACGTCTTCCAGCTTGTGTATATCGGCAGTCAAGCTATGACTACCGGGAAGATACGCGGGCCGCGATCCGCGATTGAGCAGATAGAGCTCAAATCCTTTGGTGATCGCTTGCCGACTGACCGCCGTGCTAATGAAGCCGCTACCGCCGATAAACAAGACTCTCATAGAGGTTAATCCTTTTGTTCGGCTGCCCAACGGTGTGGCTCAACGGCAGCGGTGGGGCTGGCAAGACGCCAAACTCATAATAGCACGAAACTTTGCAAAGTGCCGCTGCGTACCCACGCCGAAGGCGGTCCGGTGGACGCGGTGTTGGTCGGCGTGCGGGACGTTGTCCCGGGCAACACCCCTCCCCTTGTAGAATGGGTTGTTTAGCGCCAATTACATGACGAATATATCCTTTGAATCATTTGGATCAAAGGCAACATCCTTTAGATCGACCTTGCCTTCGACTTTATAGTCGACACGTTCGTTACGCAAGTTGGAAGCCAATTTCGAGAGGGTCCCAAGAACTGCCGAAACACCGCCTTGCCCAATCGCTGCATCTGCCGGAGACTGGGGGTTGATCATCTGAAACGGGATGGCAAAGTGGATGGTCTTGACCTCGCTGGCTTTCATCTCAAAAGGCGTTTTGTCGATGTATTTGCCAAGCTCGAATGTCTGGCTTTCATGAGATGTGTAGCTTTGCTGGTGCCCATTGCTATCACGGCGACGTTTTGTCTCATCCCAATGTCGCACCATTTCAAACTTTACCCAGACTTCTTTGATTTGCTGGTTGCTCTTGGCCGTCAGGATAAAATCCCCTTCGAATTGGCCGCTGTTTCCGGCGATTTGCCCCGGTACATTCAGCTTTGCTTCAAGTGTACCGAAACCGAGACCTTGTTTGATTTTGTTCAGGAATGACATATCTATTTTCTCCTTGAAATGTTGGCAACAGAATGATAATAATTATATCCCAACAATCGCGTCAACAATCTTGAAAGATTTACGCGCTTCGTTTAACTCAAAGAACAATTCTCAATTACTTGCTTGACAACCCATCCCCGATGAGATAAAGACTTTCGTCTGGCAACGTGACGGAGGTCATTGCATCAAATGTGGAAGTCAAGAGAACTTGGGGTTTGACCACATTATTCCTATCTCCAAAGGAGGTAAGAATACAGCACGTAATATACAACTCTTTTGCGAGAAGTGTAATCGTTCAAAGAAATTAAAATTTAGTATTAATGGCATTCTGCATGCCAACTGACCCACTAGTCTTTTTTTGAATGCGTAATTAGTTTGAATCCTGAAATTACGCAGAGAACAAAAAGTAAACCTTGCAAAATCCAAGCCATAGAAAGCCAAAACCATCCACCAGTTACAAGGACAGGAGATGAGCCGTATTCGTCTGCATACTCAGCTATGCTCCAAAATAGCCTTAAAGAAATGACTAAAGAAATTAAACTCAAAACAAAAATTACTATGTTGACTCCTCTTTTTTCAAGATTGACTTCTTTCTTTTTTATGTAATACGCAGCAAAACAAATAAATAAAACTATTAACATTAAGCCAATACAAAGTGCAGGCATATATATCCTCCTCCTAATTTAAATTTATATCTTGGATTCAACTCGTTAGTGCAACGAAATGGTCCAGGCCGAGTCGTGCAGCCCGGCTCCGTCCCAGTGCAGTTTTGATGGTTGAAAGGATAGAATCTCTTTGAATCATGCAAATAGTATACCATGTAAAAGACAACGTTTCATTAAGAATTACTTGGCATATAACTTCTGATGATTCTATGGGAATGAAGAATCTCGCGTAAGCACGCCATTTGAAGGTGGTTAACCCTCGCCGATTTTCAACAATCCTTCTTTCAATTGTTCCACTTCATCCAATGTATTGTAATGCGCAGCGCCAACCCGAACCATGCCGCCGCTATCTTCCAATCCAAGCCGCTCGGTTACGAGAATAGCATAGTAGTTCCCGTCCCACACATAAATACCCTCCTGAGCCAGTTTCTCAGCAACAACACGCGGATGCAGGTCATTCAAGCGGAAGGAATATGTAGCCACGCGCTCATCTAAACGACGGACATCTGTGAGGCCATAGATGGTTAAGCCGGGGACGGACTGCAAAGCGGTGAGCAATGCCCTGCTGAGTTCGAACTCGTAAGCGCGAATGGCAACCATTGCCTTCTTGAGTTCCATGCAGCGATCCTTGTAGCCCGCATCCATCAACCCCTCGAGTTGTTCGCTCCCAAATTCTTTGCCAACCCATTCAAAATATTCAATGGCTCCAAGTACACCAGCAATGCCTTCGTGGTTTTGTGTGCCGGTTTCAAATTTTCCTGGTAAACGATTCGTGGCTGTACGCACTTTGTAGGCAAACAACTGCTCCAATAATTCACGCTTGCCATAAAGGATACCTGCATGCGTACCAAAAAATTTATACGCTGAAGAGACCAGAAAATCACAATCCAGCTTTTGTACGTTGATAGGTCCATGTGGGGCGTATTGGACAGCATCAATATAAACCAGAGTACCCACATCGTGCGCCATTTTGGTGATTTTCGCAACAGGGTTAATGGTTCCCAGTGAGTTGGAAGCATACCCCACTGCCAACAGGCGCGGTTTGCGCTCAAGGGCTTTTTGCAATTCATCCAACTTTAGTGTCCCGTCTTCCACATCAAAATCCACCCAGGTAACCTTACATCCCCGATCCTGTGCCGCACATACCCAGGGGGTCACGTTGGCATCGTGGTCAAGCCGGGTGACTACAATTTCATCTCCTTCATGCCAGTCGCGTGAAATCGAGCGGCTGATGTGAAGCGTGAGCGTTGTCATGTTGTTGCCGAAGATGATTTCTTCTGGACTGGCGGCATTATAGAAATCCGCCATGGCGCGATGGGCTTCGTCCAAAATAGCATCTGATGCTATACTGGTGGCGAAGGCTCCCTCATGGTTGGCATTGCATTCCAGTAGATACTTGTTGATACGCTCAAGGGATTGTTTGGCAATTTGAGTACCGCCAGGATTGTCGAAGAAAACAGCCGGACGGTTGAGGGAAGGAAACTGGTTTCGGATGGTTGACAAGTCAAGAGTCATACAATGGCCTCCAGAAAAAAATTAGGTGCTGGTCAAATTCAATTATAGCCCATCACCCATTTTGATTTTTACCGAGTGGTTGGGGGTTGAGGCGAGCGGCGGGATTGTGCGCGTTCGTGCAGTGCACTACAATACGCTGGACGAAGTGGTGCGGCTGGCGGAGGTGTTGAAGAAGAAGGTGTAATTATTTAGGGCGAACAACCGGTCACCCTGCGGGGTAGTCCCGGTTCCAGCGAAGCAGTCCCGGTTCTAGCGATAGTCCCGGTTCTAGCACGGGACACGGGACACGGGGCGGGGTAGTCCCGGTTCCTGCGATAGTCCCGGTTCCAGCGATAGTCCCGGTTCTAGCACGGGGCATATCATCCCGAATCTCTCGGTTAGCCCCGGTTCTATCACGGGGTACGGGACGGGGCAGGGTAGTCCCGGTTCCCGCATATCATCCCGAATCTCCTACGGGACGGGGCGGAGGAGTCATGTCACCAAAACCCACTTTTCGTCAACGTGTGCAATACTTTTTCGACAACTTCATGTCGCGCGGCACCGTCGCGTTGATCGGCGGACTGGCGCTCATCACGCTGGTCGTCATCGCCATTGCAGCAGCCGTTATCAGCCTGGGAGGTGTCTCCCTGGCTCCCGAAGGCAGCAGTGCCCCTCTCTCCTTCTTTGAAGCGGCTTGGGAAAGCCTGATGCGCACCTTCGACGCCGGTACGATGGGCGCTGATGCCGGTTGGGGTTTCCGCTGGGTCATGCTGTTTGTCACCATCGGCGGCATCTTAGTGGTCAGCACGCTCATCGGTGTGTTGACCGCCGGTGTGGAAGCCAAACTGGAAGACCTGCGCAAGGGCCGCTCGCGGGTGCTCGAAACCGGGCACACGCTCATCCTGGGCTGGTCTCCGCAGGTCTTCACCATCCTGTCTGAGTTGATGATCGCCAGCGAGAACCAGAAGAACGCCCGCATCGTCATCCTGGCTGACAAAGATAAGGTGGAGATG
>JAPLGV010000005.1 GCA_026389975.1 Chloroflexota bacterium | reverse complement strand
ATGGTGTGCAGACCACACAGGGCGAGTATATCAATACTTTGACCTGCGTGGACCTCTCTTTGTCCCCCATTCTGTAAATTCCCTACCTGACAACTCCTCGCCCCAGCCTGACGCGGATCCCGCCGTTGACCAGCGCCAGCGACGTGTCCAGCTTGACCTGCATCTGGCCGAGCAGGGCCGGGTCACTGCACAACACTGCCAGGTTCCAGCCGGGGCACTTCTCGCGCAAAACATTGCCAAACTGGGCGTACAGGTTGCGCAGGTCTTTGCCTTGGCTGAGGCGCAGTCCGTAGGGCGGATTGGTGACAACCCAGCCTTGCCCCGCAGGCGGCGTGATGGACGAGATGGCCTGGCATTTGAATTCGATGGTATCAGAAATCCCGGCGCGTTCGGCGTTGGCCTGCGCCATTTTGATTGCACCGGCGTCCCTATCCGAAGCCAGAATAACCGGCGACTGACCGTGGACGGTGGACGATGGAGCATGGATGGTCTGCCAGAGGGTTTTGTCGTAACCGGGCCAGTCCATGAATGCGAAGCGGCGATTGATCCCCGGCGGGATGCCGATCGCCATCAAGGCGGCTTCAATGGGAATCGTCCCGGAGCCGCAGAAGGGATCGAGCAGCGGAGAAGCCAGGTCCCAGCCGGAGGCCATCAGCAGAGCGGCGGCCAGGGTCTCGCGCAGGGGGGCTTTGGCCACGGCCTGGCGGTAGCCGCGCTTATGCAGCAGCGTTCCGGATGAATCCACGCTGACGGTGCATTTATCTTCCGCCAGCCGGACGACTACCAATTGCGGCGGCTGGTCGCCCTCCTCGCCGGCTTTGAGGATGGGGGAGGCTCCTCCCAGCCGCTCCTCCAGCGCGGCGGACACGCTGCGCGCCACGGCGTCGGAGTGGTTGAGTTTTGATTTGTGGCAGGTGACGTGGATGGAGACGGGCTGTCGGGCTGTGAGAAAGCGTTCCCAGGGCAGGCGGGCGAGGCGCTCTTGGAGTTCGGGGAAGGTGGTGGCGTAGAAAAAATTGCCCAGCCGGGCCAGGATGCGGCTGGCGGTGCGCAGGTGCAGGTTGGCGCGGTAGAGGGCGGTCAGGTCGCCTTTGAAGAGCACGCCGCCGGATACGGTGGCAGGCTCAAGGTCCAGCCCGCGCAGTTCCTGTGCGGTGAAGGGTTCCAGTCCGGGGGCGGTTACAGCGAAGAATGAGTCCAAATCCAAAACCTCTTTCACCACGAAGGTCACAAAGTTTCACGAAGGAATTCTTAAGCCTTTATGCTACTTCGTGTCCTTTGTGGTGATTGCTCTTACGAAAACTCCGTGGCGGCTTTGCGCGTCACGATATCCTTCTGATGTTCCTTGCGGCGCGGGTCC
Organism: Chloroflexota bacterium; assembly: GCA_026389975.1. Taxonomy (GTDB): domain Bacteria; phylum Chloroflexota; class Anaerolineae; order Anaerolineales; family Villigracilaceae; genus UBA877. The sequence goes on along the minus strand of JAPLGV010000005.1, from coordinate 305 downwards.
TTCTCCACGAAGATCGGACGGCGGGAGAAGGGGTCGAGTTCGGTGTAGTACATCAGGCTGGCGTAGGTGGAGGGGGTGGGGGTGAAGATCTGCACCTGCTCAGGGTTGACATGCAATTTCTCGCTGGTGAAGCGTTTCAGGCGCAGCATGTCCTGCGCGCTGCATCCGGGGTGGGCGGCGATGATGTAGTAGGCGAGGAACTGGGGCTTGCCCGCCGCGTGGCTCAGGCGGTCGAACTTGTCCTTGAATTTCAGCAGCGGGTCGCTGCCCGGTTTGCCCATCAGGTCGAGGACGTCCTTTTCGGT
>JAPLGV010000212.1 GCA_026389975.1 Chloroflexota bacterium | reverse complement strand
AGAGCAGTTAGAAATAGTATATAACAAAATGCCGGTTTAGAAAATCAGAGCCGCCAAACACAAACAGCCATCCAAACACGTCGACATTTGTGGAACAATCCTCAGGGCGGTGCGACCGTTGAAGTATAATGCGGGGGTAGATTCCACGCTGGAGGAAACCATGAGCGAACATAAAATCCGTATATTGGTCGCTAAACCGGGCCTGGACGGTCACGACCGGGGCGCCAAAGTTGTTGCGCGGGCTCTGCGCGACGCCGGCCTGGAGGTCATATACACCGGCCTGCGCCAGACGCCGGAAATGATCGCCGAAGCCGCCCTGCAGGAAGATGTGGATGTTGTGGGTCTTTCCATTCTTTCAGGCGCGCACATGGCGCTCATTCCCCGTATCCTTGAACTGCTCAAGACCAACGGCCAGGAACATGTCAAAATTTTCGTTGGCGGGATTATCCCGGATGAAGACGCCCTGCGCCTGAAAGAAATGGGCGTGACGGGAGTCTATGGTCCCGGCGCGCCGACCGGGGTGATCGTCAACGAAATTCGCGCCGCCCTAGAGCCTGCCGCATAAGCAATGGGCAAGTCTCTCGCTGAATCCATCCTATCCGGCGAGCGCATGGCATTGGCGCGCCTGCTTACCCAGGTGGAAAACGGTTCCCCCGAAGGCCGCCTCACGCTGGATGAACTCTTTCCCTACACCGGAAAAGCGCACCTGATCGGCGTGACCGGCGCCCCCGGAACCGGGAAATCGTCGCTCGTCAACCAGATCGCCCTCCAATACCGCAGACCAACCGCGACGAATCCCAAACGGGTGGCGATCGTCGCTGTGGATCCTTCCAGCCCGTTTACGGGCGGAGCGGTGCTTGGTGACCGGGTGCGCATGCGCGACCTGGCCGGTGACCCGGGCGTATTTATTCGCTTGATGGCCTCGCGCGGGTCGCTCGGTGGGCTGGCGCAGGCGACCGCCGCCATGGTGCAGGTATTCGACGCCGCCGGTTTCGACGTGATCCTGATTGAAACCGTTGGCGCGGGACAAACGGAAGTGGATATCGCCCGGCTGGCGCATACCACGCTGGTGGTCGAGTCCCCCGGACTGGGCGACGACATCCAGGCCATCAAAGCCGGCATCCTTGAAATCGCCGATATTATAGTGATAAACAAGGCCGACCTACCCGGTGTGGAAAACACTGAGCATGCCCTCAGGGGCATGCTCGGCCTGGCCCACCCGGTCGAGAAAGTTTTCCGCCACCACGGGCAGGCCATGCCCATCCCTGGTAGCGAACCGGCAAACGCGGGGCTGTGGGTGCCGCCCATCCTGCGGACAATCGCCACGGATGGGACGGGAGTGGGAGAGTTGATGGCAGCCATTGAACAGCACGCACAGCACCTGCACCAGAGCGGGGACTGGGGCCGCCGCGAGAGAGCCAGGCTCGAGGCAGAACTCGAAGCGTTGCTCACGGGAACACTCGTGGCGCAATTTCGCGCCAGTGTTTCCGATGTTCGTTATGAAGAGGTGGTTGACCGGCTGGTACAGCGTACGTACTCACCGTGGGAGGCGGTGAAGGTACTCATGAACGGTGAGGCTTGATGGTCTCCAACTGACGTGTCCGCATGCGCGGCGTGCCATCCTATTCCCCACCTTTGTGGAATGACGATCCGGGGGGTTGAGACCTTTCCGAAATTCCAGCACGCTGAAAGTGGTGAGTAGTTGCATAAACAATAGGCACTATGTGGATTCCGCCGAGGCATGGCAGGGGCGTTGCCTTGTGGCCGAAGGGAGTGTCGAGGGCAAGGCGCAGTGGTTTCTATTTTTAAAGGCTTTCCCAGATCTTGTTGAAGGGATGAAGATGAAATTACCCTTCGTAGGCTTCCAGGAAATCGTCTCGTGAAATCCCACTTTGCGAGAGAATGGTGCGAAGCGTGGAACTTTTTATGGTGCGATGATTGGGCATGGTGAGCGGGGTATCTGTCCCATCCTCATTTTGGCGTAACATTGCGATGTGGTTTCCCTTCCGGACCATATGAAACCCGAGACGCTCCAATGCCTTGATGACCTTTCCCTTCGGAGCGTCCACCGGAAACTTGGGCATCAGACTGCCACTCCAGCCTCTGCAACAAACGCTTCCAATACGGGTGTTTCCGCCTTTAAAACATCCTTGCCGAAGGTTTCGATGTGGAATTGAATAGCTGATTTGACATCTGCGAGAGCTTCTTCGTAAGTGTCACCTTCGCCGATTACAATACCCTTCAGACCAAGCGGATAAGCCACATACCCATCGGTATGTTTTTCAACGATAATTTTAATTTGCCGCACCATAGGTTTTACCTCTGTGCTGATTATACACACCTTTTCATTCCATTATTCACCATCTTCTCTTCCTTAACCTTTCGCCTCCGCAGTTCGAACATTTCGTTCCCTCCCTGCGCCTTCCCCAACGGTTCTGCCTTCAGCGCCATCAACCGGCTGTTGGCGAAGTAGCCGAAGTCGAAACTGGTTAGTTCCCCCGCCTGTTTGCCGGGAATTAGCATCAGCCTTGCCGTGAGGGGTTTGTCCAAGCGCAGAGCAAGGGCTCAGAGAGGTCCTGCAGGAGCGCCGCGATCTGCCCGGAGGGGCGTTGTATCAAAGCCCCAATATCTGCCGGGCAATGACCAGGCGTTGAATCTCGTTCGTCCCTTCGCCGATGGCACACAAGCGCTGGTCGCGGTACATGCGCTCGACGGCATACTCCCGCACGTACCCATAGCCGCCGTGGATCTGAATGGCCTTGTAACAAACGCGCTCCGAAACTTCGGTGGCGAATAATTTGGCCATGGCAGCCTCTTTGGAAAAGCGGGCACCCTGTCCCTTTAGCCAGGCAGCCCGGTTGACCATCAGGCGGGCGGCTTCGATGTCCGTGGCCATGTCGGCGATCATCCACTGGATCGCCTGGAATTGGGCAATCGGCCGGTCGAACTGCACCCGCTCTTTGGCGTAAGCCACCGCTCTGTCAAAGGCGCCCTGTGCCAGGCCCACAGCCATGGCAGAGATAGCCAGCCGGCCCGCGTCCAGCGTGGTCAGAAATTGCTTAAAGCCTTCATCTTCACGGCCCAGCAGGTTTTCGGCGGGGATGCGGCAGTTCTCGAAGAAAAGTTCTGAAGTCACCGATCCTTTCAGCCCCATCTTCTTTTCATCACGTCCCACCTGGAAACCGGGAGTCCCTTTTTCGATGATAAAGGAGGATATGCCGTGTGTCCCTTTATCGGGATCCGTCTTGGCAGTAATCACCAGCACATCGGCAATGGAGCCGTTGGTGATGAACAATTTCTGGCCGTTGATGACCCATTCGTCCCCTTCGCGAACGGCGCGGGTGCGGGTAGCCCCCGCGTCAGATCCAGCGTGTGGCTCTGTCAGCCCAAAGGCACCGATCTTTTCGCCGCGGGCCAGGGGGAGCAGGTATTTTTGCTTTTGCGCCTCCGTGCCGAACAGGTAAATTGGCTCGCAGCACAGCGAGGTGTGGGCATCCAGGATGATGGCGACCGTACCGGAGACTCGCGCAATCTCTTCCAGGGCAATAAGCAGGCTGAGATAGTCGCCGCCTGCGCCGCCATACGCTTCCGCAAACGGGATCCCCAGCAACCCCAGTTCGGCCATCCGCTGGAAGATGTCGGCCGGAAACTGGTCGGTGGCATCAATCTCTTCGGCGCGTGGGGCAATTTCCTTCTCGGCGAATTCCCGTACCATGTTCTTGATCAACACATGTTCTTCGGTCAACTGGAAATCCATGTTGCACCTCCGTGGTTGTCTATTCTCTAATAAATTTTTGGGGTACTGCTCACTTGCCGATCACCATTCCACGCGGGTCAATTTCCCGCAGGATACGCAATTGCTCAACCGTTGGCTCCGGGCTGACGGTAATCTCGTCTGGGATGAGAATCTCGAACTCGCTGGCCTCCTGGACCTGTTGCACTGTCACACCGGGATGGAGAACCAGCAGCTGCAAGCGTTTGGTCGCGTCGTTGAAATCGTACACGCCCAATTGCGTGATCACGCGATAGGGGCCGTTTCCGGCTGGAAGTCCCGCCCGCTCGCGTGCCCCGGGTCCGGTCAGATAACCGGGGGTGGTGACGAAATCCAGTTTTTTGACGAAGGTACGCGTGGATTGTTGGCGCATCAGGTAGATGGTGCGCCAACAAAAGGAACCCACATCGTTCGCCCCGCCGCTGCCGGGCAGGCGCGTCTTGGGGTGGCTCCAGTCGCCGATGACGGTTGTGTTGACGTTGCCATAGCAGTCCATCGCCGCGCCTCCCAGGAAGCCGTAATCCACATAACCCGCCTGAGCCGCCGACATTACGTCGTGCATACTGGAGGCCGCCGAGGCCTTGTAGTAGGTGCGCGAGTCGCCCACAGAGATGGGCAAGGCCGGCACCTGAGGTCCGATGCCGCCCGCCTCAAATATGATCAGCAGGCCCGGGGCGTGAGTGCGCTGTGCCAGCATCCCCGCCACGAGAGGGAGACCCGTCCCCACAAAAACCGAGCAACCATCCTTCAGGAGGCTGGCGGCCACGCAGGCCAGCAGTTCCGTCAGGTTGTAACGATGCTCTTCGGTCATGACGCACCGTCCCTGGAGGAGGTTGAATCCGGCTGTAACTTCATCACCTGTTTGAGGTGTGTGAGCTTGCGGATGCCGCCCACTTTTTCCAGGTAGGCCTCGAAATCTGGCACGCCGAACACGTATTCCTCGAAGTATTTACTGGTACCCTGCGGTGTTTTGGAGACCTCCAGCCAATGGGCGATATGCTCCTCGTCGAAGTAGT
>JAPLGV010000122.1 GCA_026389975.1 Chloroflexota bacterium | reverse complement strand
GATGCTGAACTTCGCCAGTTCGAGGGCTTCCTGCGCCATCGGCAGCAGAGCGTCGCGTTCCTCTTTCTGCAATGGCTTGCTGAACCCGCCGGGCACAGCCGCGTCGGGATGGATGGACTTGCCGGCCACGATCTCCAGCATCTTGGCGCACATGTGCCGCACCCGCACCACCTTCTTGGCAATATCAGGAGCTGCCCCGACGATACCGATCACGTTACGGACGGGGTACTCGGCGCTGGGTCCCATCACGAAATCGGGGCCGCCGAGAATAAAGAAGTGCAGGATGTGCTCTTCCATGTAGGCGATGCTGTTGCATAACTGGCGCAGTTTCTTGCCAGCCGGGGGTGGCTCGACGCCGAAGACGGCATCGTTGGCCTTGGCCGCAGCGAGATGGTGGGACATCGGGCAGACGCCGCAGATGCGGGTGGTGATGCGCGGCATTTCCTCGACTGGGCGGCCGACACAGAACTTCTCAAAGCCGCGCAGTTCAATGACGTTGACGCGCGCATCAGCGACGTTGCCAGTATCATCCAGTTGAATGGTGATCTTGGCGTGGCCTTCGATGCGGCTGACGGGTTGGATTATAAGTGTTTTTCCCATGGCTCACCTCTTTGGAAGCACGCGCAGGCGTCCGTTCGACCCTGCAAAGCGGTTGAATTGGGCGGCGCGGTCGGGGATCTGTTTCGGATCAAGGCCGATGGTGGCGAGCGCGCCCATCATATCCACCATGGGGTTGGCGGTGTCGCTCAACGGGCCGTAGCAGCCACGGCAGGGCATGTAGGCCCTGACGCAGCGCGGCACGCCGCCTTCCATCCCTCCGCAGCCGCCGCGTGTGGCGGGACCCTGGCAGAGGAAGCCTTGTTCCATGAAGCAGCGCACCGTCTTCAGGTCATCGCCGACGCCGGCGACAGATTCCAGCGGGCGCTTGAGCGTGGAGACGGCTTTCTTCTCGCGGATGGTTGGACACTCGTCGCAGACGCTCTTGGTTGAAAGGGCGAACGGCGTGCCCTTGAGCAGGTGCAGCACGGCGGCGGTGAACATATCCGGTGTGGTCGGGCAGCCGGGTAATTTGATATCCACCTTGACCACTTCATCCAATGCATAAACGCGGTCGAGCAGCGCCGGGATCGGACCTTTGGGCGTTGCGCCGGGGTCGGTGGTGGAGTTGCCGCGATAGACCCGCTCGTAAATTTCCTCGGTCATCAACTGGTTCGCCAGCGCCGGGATGCCGCCGTAGCAGGCGCACGAGCCCATGGCGATGAGCGTGTTGACGCGCGAGCGCATCAATTCGGCCAGATGCTTGTTTTCCTCGTTGCGGACGCCTCCAGTAAGGATACCTACATCCGCTTCGGGGATATCCGCCTGCGTATTTTCGCCGGTCTGGCCGAACAGTTTGTGATCCATAATGACCGGCATGTGCACGAACTCGAGTTCGGGCAGCAGGTCGAGCAGCGGTTCGCCGACATCGAGGACGGTCACTTCACATCCCCCGCAGATGGCGAACCATTCCTGTGCAACTTTTACTGGCATAACTATCTCCTTCCTTTGGTAAAGGGTGAGAACGCAAATTTGAACATTAATCGCTCAGAAAAGCTTTTTTTTCGTCATCGTCCTCCTTTCGAACGCTGTCTACTTGTACGGACTCGGCCCAACCTTCCGCACCTGGTCCACCATCTCATTGATAACCTGGGTGAAGCGCGGACCCTCGGAGGCCGCCACCCATTCCAGGCGGAAGCGCTCCGGTTACGCCCATCCATACGGTGTGACGCTCTTGTAGGCCCGCCAGGTGAAGGCAGCAATGGCCAGGACGAGCAATGTCGTCAGCCACAATGGGAAGGGCGCCCAGGCCTGCACGCCCAGCATGGCATCTGTCAGGACGGCGAACATGCAAATGGAGGTCATTTTCTTGCGGCGCAAGCGCAAGGCCGTGATGCGAGGGGCGATCTCCACCGAGATGGGGCTACCTCCCTGAGCGAACAGGGCGTCAATCTGCGGCTGCAAGCTGAAAACCACGTAAGAAAGCAGCGAGGCCATCAGCAGGAGCAACAGGAACTTTATCCCCAGCGTGGGGATAGTGACCAGCGTACCCAACCCCATGCCGCGCAGCAGGATCAAGGCCAGACCAGTGATGAGCACTGTAGCCTGGAACACGTAGCAGGGGATGGCGCGGTTCTTGATGACGTTCTCCAGGTACGTGTCCAGGCGGTCACCTAGCGGCGGGCCAAGGCGTACCCGTTGGTTGACGGCTACCAGGGCGTAGAAGGGCCACGCCATCAGCACCGCGCTGAAAACGTGGATGACCTTTAGGATATTGAGTAGAGCGTTCATGTAATTTTCTCCCTTCCTTGAACCTTCACTTGTACGGACTTGGCCCGACTTTTCGCACCTGCTCCACCATGTTTGTCATCACCTGGGCGAAGCGCGGACCCTCGGAGGCGGCCACCCATTCCAGGCGGAATCGCTCGGGTTCGAGGGCAAAGTCAGCCAGCATCAGGTCAATCGCGTCAGCGCGGGACTTGGCGCGCAGGTTGCCTTCCAGGTAGTGGCAGTCGCCGGGGTGACAGCCGCACATCAGCACGCCGTCCGCGCCGTTGGTCAGGGCGTCAATCACCAGGTTGGGATGCACCATCCCACTGCACTGCACGCGGATAATGCGCACGTTGGGCGGATACTGTATGCGCGATGTGCCGGCCAGGTCAGCGGCGGTGTACGAGCACCAGTAGCAGGTGTAAACGAGGATGAGGGGTTCGAAAGTATCCATAGTCACTTTCCCAAAGCGGCCATCGTCATCGCCCGCAACTGATCCAACTTGAAATGCCAGACAAAGACCGCGCCCTTCGGACAGGTGGCCTGGCAGGTGCCGCAGCCCTTGCAAACCGTCTCGTCAATGCGGACGCGCTTTTTGGTCTGCCCGCCATCGGTCTGGTATTCGACCAGCGTGATGGCCTTGAACGGGCAGGGATCCACGCAGTAGGCACAGCCGTCGCATTTGTCTTCGACGACGTGCGAGATGATGGGTTCGATTTCGATGGTGGGATTGGACAGCACGGTGGCGGCGCGGCCAGCAGCCGCCAGCGCCTGGGTCACGCTTTCGGTGAGGGCTTTCTTGGGATAATGCGCCATGCCAGCCAGGAAAATGCCATCGCTGGCAAAATCCACCGGGCGCAGTTTCATGTGTGCTTCCTGGAAGAAGCCATCCGCAGTGCGCGGTACTTTCAGCAACTGCGCCAGTTCCGCTGCGCCGGAATTTGGTACGGTGGCTACCGAGAGCACCACGCGGTCGGCCTCCAGGGCGACATCGGCATCCAGCATGGCATCGTGAACGATCACGTGCAGCGAACCGTCCGCGCGGACCTCGGGCGGGCGTTCTGCTTCGAAGCGCAGGAAGGTCACTCCGGCCTCGCGCGCCTGGCGGTAGAACGGCTCCAGCAGGCCGTAAGTACGCAGGTCGCGGTAAAGGATGTAGACCTCGGTCTGCGGGCTGATCTTCTTGATTTCCAGCGCATTCTTGACCGCCTGTCCACAGCACAGACGGCTGCAATACGGGTGCTCGGCGTTGCGCGAGCCGACGCACTGGATCATCACCACCGAATTCAGGTCGTGGATTGCTGATTTGCCCTCAGCGGAGGGTTGTGAATTGGCCAGCAGTTCTTCGAGTTCCAGTTGAGTAAGGACGCGGTCATCCTGACCGTAAAGATATTCTGTCGGCTGGTAGGGCTGCGCGCCAGTGGCGACGATCACCACACCGTGGTTGATAATGTGGGGCGGGAGGCCATCCCGCCCTACGTGGAGCGTGGTTTTGAATTTCCCCAAACTGCCCTCGAAGGCGGCAATTACTGAATTGAGGAAAGTATGAATATTGGGATGCTCGAGCGTGCGCGCCGCCATCTTCTTGAGCAAGCCCTGCGGGTCGCTGTGTGAAAGCAGGAAATGCAGGTGGCGCATGTTGCCGCCCAATTCGGCCTCCCGTTCTACCAGCGAGACGGTGAAACCCTGGTCGGCTAATTCGAGGGCGGCGGTCATACCCGCCAGCCCGCCCCCGATGACCAGCGCGTCATGGTTGAATTCCAGCGATTTACGCTGCAACGGCTCGATCAGCCGCGCTTTGGCGACTGCCATGCGGACGAGGTCTTTGGCTTTTTCGGTGGCCGCTTGCGGGTGGTCGCGATGCACCCACGAGCACTGGTCGCGGATGTTCGCCAATTCGAACAGGTAAAAGTTCAGCCCTGCCTCGCGGATGCAGTTCTGGAAGAGCGGCTCGTGTGTGCGCGGCGTACAGGAGGCGACCACCACGCGGTTCAGGCTGTGCTCTTCAATTGCCGCGCGGATCCTGGCCTGGGCGTCGGTGGAACAGGTGAACAGGTTACGGTCGGCGAGCACCACGTCGGGCAACGCCCGGGCGTAATCGGCCACGGCGGTCACGTCCACCACGCCGGCGATGTTCGTCCCGCAATGACAGACGAAGACGCCGACGCGCGGCGGCTGTCCGCTGACATCTTTTTCGGGCGGGTACTCTTTGGGGCGGACGAGCGTGTGCCGCGCCTCGGCCAGCAGGGTCATGGCTTTGGCTGCCGCAGCGCTGGCCGACATCACTGTTTCGGGAATATCCTTCGGCTCAGCGAACGTTCCGCAGACGTAGACACCCGCGCGGGAGGTATCCAGCGGTGAGAGGTTGGTTGTCTGGCAGAATCCGGCCGGGGTCAGGTTGACGCCCAGGTCTTCGGCCAGGCGGCGCATCCCTTGCGGGGCTTGCATACCTACCGAAAGCACGACCATGTCAAAGGTCTCGGTGGGCACGCGTCCATCCGGCAGGGCGTACTGGATTTCGAGATTGCCGGTCGCCGGGTCCTCGCGGATGGCGGAGGGCATGGCGCGCACGTAGCGTACGCCGGACTCTTTGGCGCGTTCAAAATAAGCATCGAAGCCTTTGCCGTAGGCGCGGAAGTCAATGTAAAAGACAG
>JAPLGV010000065.1 GCA_026389975.1 Chloroflexota bacterium | reverse complement strand
GCATCGTCCCCTGACCCTCCGAATCTCCCCCAAGTGGCGGAGACAAACCTCCCCCGACCGATGGATGTGGCCGGGGAGCCTTTGTTGTACGATGAATATATGCTCCGCATAGATATATTGGTCTGTCAGCGAGAAAGGTGCTGATTCCATTCCTTTCCTTGGTTCGATGTTTTTGGCAGGAGGCCGAATATTATGTTCAAAAAATTCATTTCGATAATCGCCTCGGTCTTTCTCATACTCGTCTCAGCCTGTAACATGCCAGGGGGGCCTGCTGTGGTCAATGGAGCGAATCAGGATCCGACTGCTGCCATACAGACACAGGCTGCCGAGATTGTCGCTTCGACGGCAGCGGCCCAGACGGCCCTTGCCAACGCCGCGGCATCCACCCTGGCTGCCATGGCAACCAACACGCCTGAGTTTACTTTCACGTCATCCCTTACTCCCACGCCGACGTTCACCCTCACCCCTACTGTGCCTATGGTCAGCGTCTCGGTACAGACCAACTGCCGTACCGGTCCGGGCCCGGCTTATGATGTTGTCGGTGTGTTACCGGTAGGGAAGACTGCCGAAGTGGTTGGGCGGACCTCAGACGGAGGGTATTGGATTATCCGCAACCCGGCTAATCCGGCAACGAATTGCTGGCTGTGGGGGCAGTATGCTACGGTGACGGGGAATACTGGCGCGCTGCCCATTGTGACGCCGCCGCCCACGCCCACCCCGGCGTTCACTCCCACTCCGACGGCTTCCTTCAATATGGTTTATTCTTCCACGGAGGACTGCGGCGGAGGCCTTTATGGGATTAAGTTCCAGATCACCAATAATGGCAGCGTCACCTGGGAGTCTAACCGGGTCATTGCGACAGATCAGGTGACCGCTGAGACCAATACCATTGATCGGAACAACTTCCCTAACTTTAATGCTATTGGCTGCGCTCTTGTATCTGCCGATCTAAACCTGGAGGCAGGGGAAGTTGGCATTACATCGGCTTCCGCATTTTCCACAAACCCTGCCGGTCATAGCATCACGGCCACCATTCGGGTTTGTTCTCTGGATGGTATGGCAGGATTGTGCATGGAAAAAACAATCACATTCACGCCGTAAATGCCCACCGGGGCGGTCGCAAGGCCGCCCGGGTCTTTTTCTCCTTGTAATGCTTTGTTATACAATGATATTGAAATTGTCAGTAAAGTCTTTTGGCCTTCTCTTATGATTTCACCAACAGCAAAGAGGGCACTTATCAACCAAAATCAGAATAAACCTTTTCACCAAGGCAATACTATCCAATCAGACGATAAAATCAAATAGAGGAGAATATCATGAAACAAAACATGTCCAGGCTCTTTGTCTTTGCGCTGACCCTTTCACTCATCATCAGTTTCCAGCCGGCACAGGCTCAGCCGGTTTATGCCATTTCGCCCGATATTGTTATCAGCCAAGTGTATGGGGGCGGGGGAAATACCGGCGCACAATATCAGAATGATTTTGTCGAATTGTATAACCGTGGAACAATAGCGATCGATGTGACGGGTTGGTCAATTCAATATGCATCTGCAGCCGGCTCTAGCTGGCAGAGAACTATTCTGTCAGGGGTAATCGGGACCGGAAAATATTACCTGATACAAGAAGCGGTTGGTACTAGCTGTGGTGGCAGCCCATGCGGCATTGTTCTGCCACCCTCTAATGCTACTGGTACTATCCCAATGAGTTTATCAGCAGGGAAAGTAGCTCTGGTCAACAATTCAACTACGTTGACGGGAACTTGCCCGACAGGGACGGTGGATTTTGTTGGTTTTGGTACTACCGCCAATTGCTACGAAGGCGCTCCCATGGCGAACTTGAGCAACACCACCGCGGCGCTCCGCAATTCGAATGGCGCGACAGATACCGACAATAATAAGAATGATTGTAACTACTCAGCCAGGTGAGACGAAAGAAGGTAAGTAAGGCGTACCTGCGAGTGCCAGTCGCAAAGCATCCAGGACTTGCTGCCCATTCTTGCGGGATGTTGAAATGTAACCACGGATCTGGCAGAAAAGATCGGCGCCT
>JAPLGV010000498.1:7007-8797 GCA_026389975.1 Chloroflexota bacterium | reverse complement strand
GCCTTCGCCCGGAAGCAAGTGTCGTAGGTGCGCCGACCGGCATAATCGAGCACGATGGCACCCTCCGGGACACCCAGCGAAAGAGCCAGTGTGCGCATCACTGCCGGTTCATTGTAGTCCACGAAACGGTTGTCGCCGCTCATCAGGAGTTTTTCGACTTTCCCGGCGAAATACAGATTGGCGGCGGCCGTGACACGGTCATGCAGGACCGGGGTGGCGGTGCCGTCCCGCCACAGCCCCGCGCCGAAGACGATCGCTACGCGGCGGGCCGGGACGTCCGCGGCTTGATACACATGTCCGCGCGCATACAGTCCGGTCACCAGGCGTGAGATGATCAGAATGAGAAGTCCGAGAACAGCGAGAACAAAGAGAATTTTCAGGAACATCTTGACGATACGTTTGAACACAGGCGGTATTCTACCATGCATAAAAGAAAAGGTCTTTGGAAAACCCCCATCACCACGGCGATTCCCAGAGAAAAAAAAAGAAACCCATTTCCGGCGGGGAAACGAGTTTCCAAGTTTCGAAGGAGAGAAAACTAGATGGTCTTCTCGCGCAATACCGAGGAGATGTAGTCCATTGAAGCAACTACCACTGCAATCGCCACCATTTGAGCGCTGGCACCACGATAGTTAAGCAAGTTAATGTTTTGCTGAAGTAAGAAGCCGATGCCGCCGCCGCCGACGAAGCCGATAATGGTAGACATACGCACATTTATATCCCAGCGGTACATGGTGTAGGAAATATAGGGTGGGATAATTTGTGGGATAACCGCATATACAATTGTTTGCAGACGATTGGCACCTGTCGCCTGAACGGCTTCCAACGGGCCGGACATGATGCTCTCGACCTGCTCGGAGTAAAGTTTGGCGAGGCTGACGATGGTGTGCAAACCCAGAGCAATGACCCCTGCAAAGGGACCAATTCCTACTGCAATTACGAACACTATCGCCATGATCAGCGCTTCCACCGAACGCAAGGCATTAAGGATTGTGCGGGTAATGAAGTAGATCGCCATCCCTATTGGCAGGGCTTCTTTGGCTTTGATGAAGATTGCCAGGAGGAGACCCAGCAATGCACCGACTACCATTGGAGCCCAGCGGGTGACCAAAGGATTGCCGATTTGATACAACCAATTAATTAATTGTCCAAGCAAGGCCAGGATGGTGGCCCCAGCAATAGAAGATAGAAACAGATTGATGGTTTTGAGGCCTTTGGCAGATAGCTTTTCCGAGCCTTGTTGCCCAATGCGCCCCAGAAAACTACCCAGGGCGCCACCGGCAGCCAGAGCGCCCAAGGCAGGAGTCAGGATTGCAACAATATTGCCGACCTGGAAAAGGAAATTTCCTAAAAAGCCGAACGATCCCAGCGCACTTACGAGATTCGTACCGACGGTCTTTGTAAAGCTAGCCAGTTGGAATAATCCATAGAAGCCAACCAACATTCCCAGTATTAACACACCCAGACGAGCCAGGCGAATGAGCGAGCGTGGGGGAGTTATTTCTTCTTGAGGTATAGCCCAGCGTATTCCCAACCAGATGAGCACCGGGGATATCACAACACTTGCCAGGTTTATCCAAATATTCGAACCGATCGAATTGCTGATATCACCCATCCCGCGTACGATCAGGAAGCCCAATGCAATTCCGATCGGCCATCCCAAAACAGATAGCGAGATGCTGATCAATGTGCTTTTAACCGGTTTCATAAGGTTGCGGGCTGCGAGAAAACTAAGCGGGATGGCAAGAATGGTACCAAAGACCGTTGCCAACAGAGCTAGAAAAACTGTT
>JAPLGV010000498.1:3023-6984 GCA_026389975.1 Chloroflexota bacterium | reverse complement strand
GAAAAACTGTTTCAATGATCTTGTCCCAGGTATCATGGGCTGTCTGGGTAAGATGTGGAAATCCGATATTGACGTGGAGTGAGGCGCGGATGTATTGCATGTCTGCGCTTTGCCGGTCAGGAAGGATCATGCTGGCAATGAAATGTCCTTGGGGATCAGTAACCACATTTTCACGCCCCAGCGTCACAACATTGTTCGGATCGTTTCCGGGAACGAAGCGCAGAGGGCCGGAGGCTTTGGAAGCGAAATTAAATCCCTCCACCTGGACAGTGTCACCAGGGTTGGCACAAGCAGGAGTTATCACTAGATAAGAGCTCGATGCAGTTTGCTCTGTTACAGTTGGAAGAGTGCTATCTACAGGGCAAGGTATATAAAATGGGGTATTAATGATTTCTTCTTCTTGTTCGAACTCAAAAAAATCCGGCTTAGCGAGGGCGCGCATCACGCGGATCAGACTCGCCTGGCGTTGTTCACTGCTTAACTCTTCCAGATTTACCTTGGTGATCTGAAACCCATAGGCGAGGATGACCATGACCAAAAGGGAAGCCACCCCAACTTTAATGGATTTCCACGGGGAGGCCTTGCGATCATTATTATTCTTCATAATTCATCACCCTACCCGCTCAGCCTCGCGGCCATATATGTCTTTGAATTTCTTATCGTCAATGTCTTTTGGCAAACCTTCAAAAACCAGCTTGCCCTCGTTGAGAGCAACGACCCGGTCCGCATAGCGGTGTACCAGGTCAAGAAAGTGCAGACTACACAGCACACAGACACCATCATTTTTATTAATATCTTCCAAATGGGACATAATGCTGTGCGCCAAAACAGGGTCGAGGCTGGCTACCGGTTCATCAGCAAGAATTATCTCAGGGTCTTGCATCAGGGCGCGTGCTATACCGACGCGCTGTTGCTGGCCACCGCTCAAAACATCCGCCCGTTGATAAGCTTTTTCAGAAATTCCTACCCGCGCCAATTGTTTGATGGCTTTCTCAATGTCTTCTTTTGGGAAACGGTTAAGCAGACTCCAGGCCGGGTTGATGTAACCCAGGCGCCCAGCCAGCACGTTGGTGATCACTTTTGAGCGGTGGACCAGATTAAAGTGCTGAAAGACCATCCCGATCTTGCGGCGGATAAGTCGCATTTCCTCCTGCGAGGCAGCCGTTATGTCTTGTCCATTCCAAATGACCTGACCTTCGGTCGGTTCGACCAGACGGTTGATGCAGCGCAGCAAGGTGGACTTGCCTGACCCGCTCAATCCAATGACTGCCAGGAACTGTCCATCTGGCACTTCAAAGCTTACATTGTCGAGCGCCTTTACGCCGCCGTCATAAATTTTGGTCAGGTTCTTTATTTGAAGCATACTGAATTGTCCTGAATTAAGTGATTTTGAGCCATGTTCGACCTATAAATTAGCGCGGAAATGGATGACCCTTAGCAATTAAGAATAATGGAAATAAATGCAATTTGGGGCAGGGAAACTCC
This sequence comes from Chloroflexota bacterium, assembly GCA_026389975.1. Taxonomy (GTDB): domain Bacteria; phylum Chloroflexota; class Anaerolineae; order Anaerolineales; family Villigracilaceae; genus UBA877. Next base: position 5,499 of record JAPLGV010000498.1, on the reverse strand, counting down.
CTGCCCCAAATATATATTAAGAACGGTTGGATTTACGGTTCAATCTTGTAGCCGGTGGCGGTAACCATGGCGCGGACCATATCGTACTCCGCGTCGGTGGCGGGTTCAATGCCGGTCCAGCCATAAAAGTCACTGCTGCCAATCGATGAATTCCAGCCCTCAGTCTGAGAAAAGGCGACGAGAGCAGTCTCGATCTGGGCACGCACGTCAGCCGGGAAATCAGGACTGAAGGACATCGTGTCGTTCGGGACGGCCTGGGAGATGGTCAGGATGCGGACTTTCTGGACCACGTCCGGAGCTTCCGTACGAATATTGGCACGTGCATCGAGGATGCGCCAGCCATCGCACAGGAGTTTTTTACTATCTTCATTGGGTGCGCAATTCGGAATTGTCTCGGCAGGCACTTCGTACATTTCCGGAGTGACCGTACCGGCTAAGTAGTCAGCGTAAGACCAGGCGTTCGAGCCATCCGGTTTGAGCGGAACACTGTAGAAGACAGTTCCAAAGTCAACTTCACCATTGTAAACGGCTGTGACGGTCTGATTGTGACCACCGGTTTGTACTTGCGCGCCAGGTGTGACGCCAGCAGCAGCCAGTTCAACGGTCGGGACCATGTAACCAGATGTTGAACCTTGATCACCGTAGCCCCACGTCTTGTCTTTCAGATCAGCAAGCGTCTGGTAGGTGCTGTCGCGCCCAACGATATATGCAGCCCAGTAAACCGGGAAGCCATAACGGATAGCTTTGAAGGCAACGTCTACACCACATTGTTGGCTGGCGAGAGCGTAACCCAGACCGGGGATAAAGGCCATCGTGTCTGTTGGGGAAGCACACATTTCCTCAATGGTCGCGGCATAGGAGGTCGGCACTGTCACTTCGAAGGTTAGGCCAGTGGCGGCATTCAGCGCATCAGCCATGACCTGACCACCCGTAATGATGAGGTTGGCATCGACGGATGGGACAAACAGCACCTTGATTGGGTGTTCAGGCGAGCCAATAGTGGGCGGCGGGACAGCAGTCGGTGGTACAGCGGTTGGCGGGACAGCGGTTGGCGGGACAGCGATCGGCGTGGGGGTCGCGGCTGGACCGCATGCTGTGAGCAGCATAACAGCCGCAACCAGTAAGGAAACAAACGCAAAAACTTTCTTCATCTTTCTTCTCCTTCATGGGAATAGGGTTTTGGGGACATTCCCCAACGACGGCCTCATAATATCTCGAATTAACAAATATGGCAAGTGACAGGTCTCATAATTTTGATATAATCATGACATGTCCAATATAAACCCTTCGAATTCTTCCAAATCAATCGCGAAGGTCATCCTGATCCTGCTGGCTATTGCAGCCATCTGGTTCCTGGTGAGTCTGGTCAACAACAGAATCGACAACACCCTTAATCCTTTACAACTGATGAACCATGAACTGGGCACCCAGGTTGCCAACCTGTTGCACCCCACGCCCACGATCATTCCGGACCCGGTAACAATTATCAATGAAGTTCAATCGCTTGCCCGGCTGGAAACGATCCGCTACAACGTTGAAAAAGTCATCACAGCTGAAACCGGGCAGGGGACTTTCGCCTTCCTCTTAGGGGATAGGTTGTTGCTCATAGCGCATGGTTTGGTGATCGCCGGAATTGACATGTCCAAGATCAAGCTGGAAGATCTGTGGTTGGACCAGGGGGCGCTGAACGTGCGCTTACCGGCGGCGGAGGTTTTTGTTGCCACTCTTGATAATGAAAATACAAAAGTTTATGAGCGCGATACGGGTATCTTCAAAAGGCCTGACCCCAATCTGGAGACGAATGCCCGTCAGGCGGCTGAGAAGGAAATCCTCAAGGCGGCCCTGGAGGATGGCATCCTTGATCAGGCGATGACCAATGCCCAGCTGTATCTGCGCTGGTTTTTCGAAACCCTGGGATATAAGCAGATCAATTTTGTCGCTCCGGCACCGTAAAAAAAACCTTTGGTTATGAAAAAAGTTGAAGGCCACCGTCTTCAACTCTTTTGTTTTTGCGTTCCTTCCGGGTGCGCGTATTTGGAGGTGGATAATTCCCCGGCGCGGGCATCCTCCTCCGGAGTCAGTTTTCCCGGCTGGAGGTCCAGGGCGAGCACGGATCGGAAAGCGGCGATATAGGCCTGCGCCGCCTCGTTCCAGGAGACAACCCGCCCCAGGGCAGTCTCCACTGTCGTTGCCCGTTCCAGCAGATGGCTGGCGGCGCGGGTGCGGGCCTCTTCGTCGGAGAAGACCAGAACCTGCAGAATGCGGGTCAGGTCACCGGTCAGCGGCAAGGAACCGTGTTGGAGTATACCCTCCTTGCGACGGGCCTGCGCCGAGCCGACCAGTTTCTTTCCTCCGACGGTAATCTCAGATGTAGACGGGACTTCGAAACAGACCGGATTGGGAGTCTTGCTGCTCGTTCGGGGTAGTCCCGGTTCCCGCGTGGTAGTCCCGGTTCCCGCACGGGGGACGGGGTCGG
>JAPLGV010000498.1:0-2989 GCA_026389975.1 Chloroflexota bacterium | reverse complement strand
CTCTACCGGCAGGCTGAGCAAGCGCAATGCCTCCACCAAAGCCGCTGCCAGACGGCTGTAGGATTCGAGCACTGTCCCGGCCACACGCGGCTCATTGAGCGGAGCGATAACAGAGTAAGTAATTTCGTCGGTGTGGAGTACGGCCCGCCCGCCGGTGGGACGGCGCACCATCTCCCAGCCGCGCGCTTGCAGGTGGGGAATGTCCACGTCGGTAAGGGGCTGGGCGTAGCCAAGCGAAAGACAGGCCGGTTCCCAGGCGTACAGGCGCAGGGTCGGGAGCGAGCCGCCGCGGCCCACGGCTTCGAGGATGGCTTCGTCCACGGCCATGTTCCATGCGCCGCGGGCGGGAGGGGTGATGAGCAGGCGCCAGACTTTCATCCGGAGGCTGCCATGAATTCTTCTGTCACCTTTTCGACAGTCTCGGGCAGAGACTCCTCCAGCGGTGGGCGGACAGGCCAGATTGGGAAGCCATGCTGTCTCGCCAGCAGCGCTTTCAGGATCGGCGGGAACGGCGGATATTGCTCAAGAATGTGGCGGATTTTCGCAACGCGCGCCTGGAGTGCAGAAACCTCCTCGCCGCGCTGGAAGGCGTCCCAGATCCGGCGTAGATCAGGTGAAATCAGATTGGCCGGAGCGGTGATACAACCCTCGGCCTGGTTCTCCAGTGCCAATTGCAAGTAAGAATCGGTACCGGTCAGCACCAGCAAGTCGGAGCCGAAACGTTTTCCCAGCCGGCGGGCGAAATCGGCATCGTGCGAGGAATCCTTAATGCCCGCAAATTGGTGCGGGAAGGCGTCTTTGAGCCGGGCCAACAGGTCGGGCGAGAAGCCGATCCCGGCCAGACCGGGGATGTGGTAGCCGAGCAGGAACCCGTCCGCGGGGACAGCCTTGTGGATGAGTTCGCGGAAGAAGCGGAACAGGCCTTCATCCGTGGCTTTGCGGAAGTAATAGGGGGGCAGGACAACGACGCCATCGTAGCCCAGGTCGAAAGCGGAATGGGTTAGCGAGATGGTTTCGGTGAGACTGGGCGTCCCGGTCCCGGCGAGCAGTTTACAGGTCCCGCCTTGAACCGTCCGATGCATTTCACGGACCTGGAGTGCGGCCCGGAAAACCCCGAGGCGTTCCTCCGGTGAAAAGGACGGCCCTTCGCCGGTTGTTCCCAACAGCAAGATGCCGTGGCAGCCGCGCCCGGCGAGGAAGCCCAGCAGGGAAGGAACAGCATTCAAGTCTGGAGAAAAGTCCGCTTTCAGCGGGGTGACAGCCGCAGCAAACACACCAGCCAGGGGATGCATTATTTGACCTCTTCGAGGAAATCTTTTGCGGCCTTCTGGGGCGAGACGAGTTTTTGTCCCTCGGCGTGCAGGTAGCGCTGGCGGTCGAGCACCCACAGGTACAGGTCGCCTTCGGTCTTTCCGGAGAACTCTTTCAGGATGCCACTGCGCCGGATATTGTTGATGATGGGCTTATAGACTTTATCGTACCAGTGCGCCACGGCCTCTTCATCCGAAATATCGCGTTGTAAATCCAGTCCCATGAAGTAACGGTGGACGGCAATGTGCTCGAGCATCCGGTCGAACCCGTCTGGAATGGTCAGTTTGATTTTGGCTTTCGGACGGATGCGGTCCAGCCCGGTGCGTTCGAGGAAGGCCACTTTTTCACCGAGGATTTCCAAGTCTTCTGGCTTGAGGTCGGGGGTAATATTGACTTTGGTTGAGCACTCACGTACTTCGGCATCAATGTCCATCTGCCCCTGTTCGCGCGCCACCGAGAGGCGGTGATGACCATCTACCACAAAATATACCTCACCGACTTTATACAGGACAACCGGTGGAAGGTTGACATCCTGGTAGAAGGCGCGGTCAATGCTTTGCCAGCGGTTGGCAATCTGGTCTTCGAGGGGTAAAAAGGCGCGGTCGAACTGGTGGTAGCGGTTCAGACTGCCGACGATTTTCTTTACGTCCACCGACTTAACGCCGCGGTAAATTGGCCCGCCGATGTGTAATTTCTCTTTGACTTCATCGTAAGAAAGCAACGTAGTCGGCTGTCCGCCCACGATGCTGAGGATGCGGTTCCAAAAGGCTTTGAAACGGGCATGGGCAAAATCGGTCTTCACGCGGCCAGCGATATCATCGAACATGTGGTTCCACCTCAAGCAGTTTGTAAGGGTATACATTGATAATGGTCGTGGTCCCCACCTGTGTTACCGGCGGCAAGAGATTACCCTTGTAAACCAGAGTGTGTCCATGCAGGAAATAGCGCGGCTTGAAAACCCGGATGATATCCCGAAAAGCCAAAAAACCGACATGGGCCGGATCGTTGTCATCGTGGATGCCGCGCGGCGGCGAATGGGCAATCATGATATCAAAAACACCACCAGTTTGGACCCGCTGCCTTAGAAGCCTGGGCAGGAACGAAATGACGCGTAAGTACATCTCTGTCTGGGTATACTGGTTGGGGGAGACGGGTTTGTAGCGGATGCTCCCACCCAGCCCGGCCAGGTTCAGACCCTTGACCCATGCCACGCGCTGATCGAGAAGATCACAGCCGTCTGCCCGCGCGGCCGGGTTTTGCCCGTCATATTGCGGGTCGTGATTACCGGGTACGTAAAGCAGAGGCACATTCAGCGCTGAAACCAGAAATTCCAGATACTCATATGGCAGGTCTCCGCAGCCAAGTATCATGTCTACGTCGTGGAAATGCTCTGCGATCTGTGCAGAATACAGGCGGTCAACTACTACATCACTAACGGCCAATATTTTCAAGGAGCTACTCCAGCCGTATTGTGCCCTAAAGTTTAATTCCGCGCAAGGCCGGGCGATTTTTGGAAATTACCGTGTCAGAGGGGCAAGATAGGGGGCAACACCCCCATCACCACGGCGATTCCCAGGGAACCGGCCAGATAGGTTGCCAATCCTGACCGGGATGGCTATAATTCATTCAGTTCAACAATTTTCAGGAGGTTGCTCTGGAGACCCATAAGATCATAACG
>JAPLGV010000177.1:4126-5595 GCA_026389975.1 Chloroflexota bacterium | reverse complement strand
GCGCCGGTCTTGATCTGGCCCATGTTCAGAGCTACGGCCAGGTCGGCGATGGTGCTGTCTTCGGTCTCGCCGGAGCGGTGCGAAGTGACCGCCCGCCAGCCTGCTCTCTGACAGGTCTCGACCGCTTCGATGGTCTCGGTAAGTGTGCCGATCTGGTTGAGTTTCACCAGCAGGGCATTGCAGGCTTTTTCACGGATGCCGCGGCGGACGCGTTCCGGGTTGGTCACCAGCAGGTCGTCGCCGACGATCTGGATTTTACCACCCAGATCCTTCGTCATCAATATCCATGATTCCCAGTCGTCCTGTGCCAGGCCATCTTCAATGGAGACAATCGGGTAATCCTTGACCCACTTGGCCCAGAATTCAACCATCTGCGGACCGGTCAGTTTTTTACCTTCTTTGCGCAGGTTGTAGGTCTTGGTTTCTTCGTCGTAGAGTTCGGAAGCGGCAGGGTCGAGGGCAATGGCCACCTGTTCGCCGCGGCCAGCTTTGAACCCGGCTTTGGCGATGGCTTCCAGAATGACTTCCACAGCCTCATTGTTGGCTTTGAGTGCCGGGGCATAACCGCCCTCGTCGCCGACCAGGGTGATATAGCCCTTATCCTTGAGCACAGACTTGAGGGCGTGGTAGATTTCTGCACCCCAGCGCAGACCTTCGGCGAAGGTCGGCGCGCCGAGCGGCATGACCATGAACTCCTGCGCGTCGGTGGACTGCCAGGCGGTGTGTGCGCCGCCATTCAGGATGTTCATCATCGGGACGGGCAGCACGTGGGCATACACTCCGCCGATATAGCGGTAGAGCGGCAGGCCGAGTGAGGCCGCGGCAGCCTTGGCAACGGCCAGCGAAACACCCAGGATGGCATTGGCGCCGAACTTTGATTTGTTGGGTGTGCCATCCAGGGCCAGCAGTTCCATATCAATGGCTTTCTGGTCGGTGGCATCCCAGCCGAAAAGGTCGTCGGCAATCTTGTCGTTGACGGCAGCGACGGCTTTCAACACGCCCTTGCCGTTGTAGCGTTTCTTGTCGCCGTCGCGCAGTTCGAGCGCCTCGTGGACGCCGGTGGAGGCCCCGGAGGGGACCGCGGCGCGGCCCCACGAGCCGTCGGCCAGGACGACTTCGACTTCCACGGTCGGGTTGCCGCGCGAGTCGAGGATTTCCTGCCCGGTAATGAGTTCGATTGTTGAGTCCATAGCTTTACTCCAGTTGTTTGATTTCGGACAGATCGTCCGTTGGTTTCTAAGTTGTAGAGTATAACTCACTTTTCTTTCTTGAAACCTGCTTTTTCCCCCGCCGCCTTTAGCAATCCCACAAATAACGGGTGCGGGCGCATCGGGCGGGAGAGAAACTCCGGATGGAACTGGCTGCCAACCATGTAGGGATGGTCTTTGAGTTCGGCAATTTCCACCAGCAAGCCATCCGGTGAAATGCCGGAGAAGGTCATCCCGGCTTTTTCGAATTCTTCCCGGTAG
>JAPLGV010000177.1:0-4114 GCA_026389975.1 Chloroflexota bacterium | reverse complement strand
TCCCGATACGTGTTGTTGAACTCCCAGCGATGACGGTGGCGCTCCTCCACCTGCTTCTCGCCATAGGCTGCGGCGGCTTTCGTCCCCGGCTGGAGCACGCAGGGGTACAGCCCCAGGCGCATGGTACCTCCCATTTCGGTAATGGCGCGCTGCTCCAGCATCAGATCAATCACCGGATGGGTTGTGCTGCGGTCAAATTCGGTCGAGTTGGCGTCTTCGTAGCCGAGCACGTCCCGGGCGAACTCCACGCACATCACCTGCATCCCCAGGCACAGACCCAGATAAGGGACTTTGTCCTCGCGGGCATATTTCGCTGTCTGGATTTTCCCTTCGATACCCCGTGAACCGAAACCCCCTGGGACGATAATGCCGCCCGCCGATTTGACGAGATCCCAGCCCTTGCCCTTCTCCAGATCGCTGGAGAGCACCCACTGGATATCTGCCTCCAGCCCCAGCGACAGGGCTGCATGGTTGACGGCCTCCCGCACCGACATGTAAGCATCCTTCAACTCGACATACTTTCCAACCAGGGCAATTTTGACCACCGGTTTCGGCCTGCGGACTTCCTCCACCAGCCGCCGCCACGGACCCCAGTCCGGTTTTGCACTGGCTTTGAGTCCCAGCCGCTCCACCAGGTAGTCCCCCACCCCTGCTTTTTCGAGAAGGAGCGGAACTTCATACAATACCTGTGAGATGACCATCGGGATGACCGCGCGTTTGTCTACGTCGCAGAACAGGGCGATCTTGTCACACAAGCCGTCTTCGACCGGGTAATCCGAACGGGCAATGATCATGTTGGGAGAAATACCGATTGAACGTAATGCCGCCACCGAGTGCTGGGTCGGTTTGGTCTTGAGTTCCTGGGTGGCGCCGATGTACGGAAGCCAGGTCACATGGACAAAGAACGTATTCTCGCGTCCCACCTCGTTACGTAACTGGCGCAGGGCCTCCAGGAACGGCTGAGACTCGATATCGCCCACCGTGCCGCCAATCTCGAGGATGACAATCTCCGCCCCGGTTTCTTTAGCCACCAGTCCGATACGGCGCTTGATTTCGTTGGTGATGTGCGGAATGACCTGGATGGTGCCTCCCAGGTAGTCGCCGTGGCGTTCTTTGCCAATCACCTCGGCATATACCTGTCCGGTGGTGAAGTTGCTGTAGCGGCCCAGGCGGATATCCACAAACCGTTCGTAGTGACCCAGGTCCAGGTCCGTTTCCGCTCCGTCGTCCAGTACATAGACTTCGCCGTGCTGGTAGGGAGACATCGTACCGGGGTCCACGTTAATGTATGGGTCGAGTTTCTGGACCGTAACCTTGAAACCGCGTGATTTGAGCAACAGACCGGTGGCCGCGGCGGTCACCCCTTTCCCAACCGAACTGACAACACCACCGGTGAAAAAGATGTATTTTGTGGGCATGATCACCTCTCAAAAACAAAGGACGTGGGGAGGGCCATTGAGTGGCGTCCTCCCCACGCGGGTTGACGTGCGTAGCTTAAGGTGCGTGAGTTTATCGGATTCATCCGACCAGTTTGACCAGGTCCTCTGCGGCCCGGCGCATTTCCAGGAAAATGAGACCAAGCTTGGCATCCTGGCGGGCCAGCGCGGTCAACACAGCTTCTGAACCGACCGAAGTCAGGACAATAAAGCCATTGCTGCCCTTGATATAGACCTGGTTCAAGCCGCCGCGGCCCAGTTCCTCGGCAATGCGTTCGCCCAGGCTGAGCATGGCCGCCGACATGGCCGAGACGCGGTCTTCTTCCACTTCAGCGGGCAGGGCCGAGGCCATGATCAACCCGTCCACAGACACAATTGCAGAGGCTTCAATGTCCGGTGCGGCGGCCTGCATGGAGCGCAGGCGGTTGACCATCTGTTCGCTGCGATTTTGACTCATTCTGGTAACTCCGGATGACAACTTTCAGAAGATGCCCTTATTATACGGGAAACTTAGAAATTGTGCATGTTATTCCGATAGCAATTGCTCACTTACAGGGTACTGCGCAAAGATGTGAACCCAAATTGCTGCCGAAGGTCCCTGTATTTTGATTGTTCAAAGTTCACATATTTATAGAAGCAGTAAAACGTTTGACCAGCATCTTATAAAAAGCCCGGCCCAGGAAATTTCCTGCCAATACCCCGACGAATAGTCCCACCACCAACCCACCGAAAAACATAATGCACGTCAAATCGGCCAACACATTTCCGGAGAGTGTTTGCGTAAACAATTGGTCTTTCAGCAGGAGAAAAACAGTAATCCACAGTCCCAGACAGAAAACGACCACGCTGAACGCCAGGGCGCTGACAACGCGCCCGGCACAGGTGTGCTCCAGCGCCCGGTCAGCCTGGCTGTCAGTGGTCTCCTTGCCGGACTTCCCAGCCTGTTCAGTCGTTTTTTCATTTCAATCCTGCGTCAACTGATAATTCGGTGCTTCTTTCGTGATGATGACATCGTGTGGATGGCTCTCAATCAGACCGGCATTGGTGATGCGCACCAGCCTGGTTTTTGTCCGCAAATCGTCCAGGGACCTCGCACCTGCGTACCCCATCCCGGAGCGCAGCCCGCCGACCAGTTGGTAAACGAAATCGTGCAATTGACCCTTGAACGGCACGCGTCCCTCGATTCCCTCCGGGACAAGTTTTTCAGCTTCGACCCTTAGCGAAGTCGAAAGGCCACCCTGCCCGCTGGCATAGCGGTCCTTACCATAACCTTTCATGGCGCCCATACTGCCCATACCGCGGTATTCTTTGAAACGCCGCCCTTCGAGCAAAACCACCTCACCCGGTGACTCATCCAGACCCGCCAGCAGGCTGCCCAACATGACCGTATCTGCCCCGGCAACGATAGCCTTGACAATCTCGCCGCTAAACTTGATCCCGCCATCGGCGATGATAGGAATGTTGAACGGGCGGGCTGCCTGGGAACAAACGTAGATGGCAGACAACTGCGGCATCCCGGCCCCGGCAACGACGCGTGTCGTGCAAATGGACCCGGCACCGATTCCCACCTTGACGGCGGCTGCTCCGGCCTCGATCAGCGCCTTCGTCCCTTCTGCGGTAACAACGTTCCCGGCGATGACCGGGAGTTTTGGCCACTTCTGATGAACACGGCGGATGGCATTAAGCACTCCCTTGGAATGACCGTGAGCGGTGTCAATGACTACTACGTCCACACCGGCATCCGCCAGATATCCAACCCGCGTTTCGAGGTCCGCGCCAACGCCGACCGCAGCCCCTACCAGCAGGCGACCACGCTCGTCGTGGGCCGCGCTGGGATAATCGCGCTCCTTCTGGATGTCCTTGACGGTCAGAAGCCCTTTCAGATGACCAGCATCATCTACCAGCGGGAGCTTCTCGATGCGGTGCTTCTGGAGAATGGCTTTGGCATCCTGGCGCGAAATTCCAACCGGTGCCGTGACCAGTGGCTGGGGAGTCATGAACTTGCTGATTGGTTGGCCAAAATCGGATGGTTCGACGAAACGGATATCGCGGTTGGTCAGGATACCCACCAGTTTCTTCTCCTGATCCACAATAGGAACACCGCTGATCTTGTAAGTGGACATGATGTCTTCCGCCTGCTGGAGTGTAGCCTCCGGCGGCAGCGTGATCGGATCGGAAATCATCCCCGATTGCGAGCGCTTGACCTTGTCTACTTCATTGGCCTGTTGTTCCGGCGACAGGTTTCGATGGATAATCCCAATTCCGCCCTCGCGCGCCAGTGCAATCGCCAGGCGCGCCTCGCTGACAGTATCCATGGCTGCTGAGAGCAGGGGGATATTCAATCGTATATCAGCGGTCAGGCGCGCGGTCACCTCTGCTTCGGCAGGCAGGATCTCGCTATAAGCCGGGACGACCAGAACGTCGTCGAAAGTCAGGGCTTCGGAAGATTGGAAAAGTTCCTTATTGATGTCCATAATTCTCCTGGAGAAACACCGGCAATGTCTGGACGATTTTACATCAAAAGCGAATGGTGTGGAGTGTATTTTACTGCTTCTTATATAAATCCGTGAACTTTGAACGATCAAGATACAGGGATTTACAGCAATTTGGGTTCACATCTTTGTGCACTACCCTGTAAGAGTGTCTTTGGGAACTCCCATGATAGAGGGAAAGATGTG
>JAPLGV010000423.1 GCA_026389975.1 Chloroflexota bacterium | reverse complement strand
CATCCTCCATGCCGGAGGCAGAAATCTTGGGGAAGGCATAGAACGCACCGCGCGGCTCGAATGTGGTCAGGCCGAGTTTGTTCAACCCGCTGACAATCAGCTTGCGCCGCCGGTCGTATTCGGCCACCATCTCTTGAACGTGCTTTTCTCCATTGATCAGGGCTTCGATGGCTGCGTCCTGGGCGGTGGTCGGGGCGGACATGATGGTGTACTGGTGGACGCGCACCATGCCTTTTATGATATCCGCCGGACCACAGGCGTAGCCGATGCGCCAGCCGGTCATGGCATAAGCCTTCGATAGTCCGCCCAACAGGACGGTGCGATTCTTAATCTCCTCTCCCAGCGCCGGGACACAGACGTGGTCGAAGTTGTACACCAGCCGGTCGTAGATCTCGTCCGAGACGATGAGCAGATCATGTTCGATGGCGATTTCGGCCACCTGTTTCAGGGTCTCGCGCGTGGCGACTGCGCCGGTCGGGTTGCTGGGGTAGCCCACGAAGATAACCTTTGTGCGCGGTGTGATGGCGGCGCGGACGCGGTTCGGGTCCAATTGGAAATTGTCCTCCATCCGGCTGGGGATTTCGACCGGTATCCCGCCCGCCAGGATCACCTCGGCCTGGTACGAGACGAAGCATGGGGTTGGGATAATGACCTCATCGCCCGGGTCGAGCAGGGCAGTCATCACCAGGTAAAGCGCCTCCGAGACACCCACCGTGGCGACAATCTCGTTGACCGGATCGTAGCTCACACCGTAGAGGTGCTTTAAATTCTCAGCCACGGCTTGCCGCAATTCGAGCTTACCCGAATTGGAGGTGTAATGTGTCTCTCCGGCCCGCAGGGAACGTATGCCTGCTTCCAGGATCGGTTCCGGAGTGGTGAAATCCGGCTCACCGATGCCGAGTGAAATGACGTCCTTCATCGTGGCAGCGATGTCAAAAAACTTGCGAATGCCCGAGGGTTTCAGTCCAGCCACACTCTTTGAGAGATAACGCGCCTCAGAAATTTTCTGCATTCAGCCTCCTCAAAATTGGTGAATTTTCCACTCGTGTTCGGATGGGCGTTCGTCGGCTGCCTCAGAGTAGGACAGCTCGAAAACTTGTCCATCCGCCGTCCTGACCCGGAACCACTTCACCTGCGGCGTGCGCCCCTGGGATAGGATTTCAGCGATGATGAGCCGCTGTCCTTGCCAGGTGAGCGCTGCCGGCCTCTCGGCGTAGGCGGACCCGGAATGGCATTCGACGATGTCAGTCATATGAACGACACTACTTTAAAATAACAGAACTATTATCTCCGATGTTCAACTTCAGCGGCGGGTCGTCAGCGGAACGTCCCTGAACCCTGGCCTGCCGGCCGATAAATGAGCCTTTCAAGGCCGCCGCGTCCACCGTTACACCCGCTTCGAGGATGGAGTCTTCGACCCGCGCGCCCGTGATTATGCAATCCGCCCCGATGGAGGCGTATGGGCCGATCACAGAATTGCTGATCTCGGCGCTCGCGTGGACAAACACCGGTGGCACGATTTTTATACCCTTTTGTTTTTCGTTTTTTGTTTTGTTGGCTTTGCCGTGCTCGAGCAAATACCGATTCGTCTCCAGCGTGGCGTCAATCGTACCGGTATCCAGCCACACCTCCACGGTCTGCGTGCGCATCTTCAGGCCGCGCTCGATCATGATGTTGATGGTATCCGTGAGGAAGTACTCACCCCTGAGCGAAGCGCCGCGCCGGAACTGTTCTTCAATGGCAGAGAGCAATTCTTCGGCCTGTTTGAAATAATAGCACCCGACGACGACCAGATTATTATCCATAGTCTGCGGCTTCTCGACGAGATGTGTCACCCAGCCTTCGCCATCCACTTCGGCCACGCCGAAACGCCGCGGGTCCGGTATGGGTTTGACCCAGGCCACGCCGTCCGCTTTTTCATTGGCGAGGAAAGAGAAATCCGTCTCGATGAGTGTATCCGAAAAGCATATCAGCAGCGGACCGGTCAGGTGTTCGCGGGCGAGCCAAAACGCGTCGGATTGCCCTTTCATCACCGCCTGCAGGACGTAATGTGCTTTCAGGGCTGGAAAGCGCTCTCTCACATACGGCGGGATCTGCATCTCGCCCAGGTACGGCCCGACGATGAACACGTATTCCATCTCCATCCCAGTAGGGACGGACTCGAACATATCCAGCAGGTGGTCGAGGACGGTCTTGCCGGCCACGCTCACCAGCGGTTTTGGCTTGGACCAGGTCTGGGGACGCATCCGCGTGGCCCATCCGGCAGTCGGGATAACGATTTTCAGGGTTTGGGTCATGGCTCTATTTTATGCGAGAACAAGCGAAATAGCCAACTGTGGACAGGACTCCCAAGCCCTGTCTGGGCGGCGTGGGAGCCTTTCCCGCGGGATGATTACCGGTAGAAAATCAAGCCAATGGCTGCTGTGGCGAGTACCAGCCAGACGGGGCTGATGTTGGTGGTTCTGGAAGCTGCACATGGACCCGGACTTCGAAGTCGCCAGCCGTGTGGGCTGGGAGAAGATCTACGACTTCAAGGTCGTGGATGACAAGACGGTCACGGCCATCTGGTAGGCGGTCCAGGCCAACAAACCGACGACGAAAGGACGCATGCCCTTGATGGCGGCCTTCATGTAAATGTTGTCTTTGATGCTAAAGAACCCGATGATAAGGATGAGCATCAGCAGCGTGGCCGGGACTACTGTCCCGGCTACCGCGGAGAGGGCTCCCGGCCATCCGGCCAATTTGTAACCGACGTAGGCGGAGGTCTGCGGAGCGGTCGGCCCCGGCAGGGCGTTGCTCAAGGCCACGCCGTCAGCGAACTCCTCCGGCGTGACCCAGCCCGCCGCGACCGCTTCGCGCTGCATCAGGCCCAGCGAAGCCGGCCCGCCGCCCCACGAGAACATGGCGACTTTGGTGAAGAGCAAGAAGATTTTCCAGAGTAGTTTCATGTTCATGGTAGCGCTCCTCCGTTTCTATGAATGCTCCAGGACAGGGTGTGGCTGGTAAAGTTCTTCGAGGCGCTTGATCTCTTCGGATGTAAGCTCGATCTCCAATGCGGCGATAGACTGATCGAGGTGCTCCAGCTTGCTCGCTCCGATGATGGGCGCAGTGATACAGGGCTTGTGCAGTACCCAGGCCAGGGCGATCTGCGACCCGCTGACATTGTATGTTTTAGCAACCTCCCAGACCCGCTCGGCAATGGTGAAATCTTCTTCGCGGAAGTATAGCCGGTCCGCGAACGGGTCGGTCTTGGCGCGAACGGTCTCGCCGCCGCCCTGGCG
>JAPLGV010000473.1 GCA_026389975.1 Chloroflexota bacterium | reverse complement strand
TGGTAGTTGACCTGCCACTCCAGCATCGCCTGTGGAAACACGAAATGTTCATGCCAATTACAACCATCGGCAAAGTCAAGAACCTCGAAGAAGCTATGCAGCATGCCAACGAAGTGAATTACGGCCTGACCGCCGGATTCTATGGCAGTGAAGAGGAAACCGCGTGGTTTTTCGACCATATCGAGTCAGGCGTGGTGTATGCCAACCGTCCACAGGGCGCAACGACCGGCGCCTGGCCGGGCTTCCAGCCCTTTGGCGGCTGGAAGGCTTCCGGCTCCAGCGGCAAGAACTCCGGCGGACGTTACTATCTGCCACTGTACATGCACGAACAGATCCAGACGACGGTACGATAGAAATTTGTGGGGACGTGCTCCTCACGAAGCATAACATCCCCGTAGGGGGCATCGTACCTGCAGGGTATCCCCGAAGGGGACACGCCCGTCTTTCGGCGGCATGGGAGCCGACTCTACAAAATTTGCGGCGGGCTGCAAGCCCACCCTACAAAAAAACTGGTTCGGGCGGCAGTGTGACTGCCGCCCGAAGTTGTCTTTATCCGCCGCCGATGACCGCCAGCACCCGGATGACATCCCCCTCTTGTATCACGTAGTCCTTCGATCGCTGCTCCTCGTTGACCACCACCAGCGCGACCACCTCCGGCACAATGCCGAGGGCGGCAAGCGTCTCGCGGACAGTTCGTCCGGCTTCCACCTGGACTTCGGCCTGTCCGCCGACCACATCACGCAGTGACCCGCTGGGGCGAAGAGTTGCAGGCATTTCAGGCGACCACCGCTTTCAGGCCGAGGCTTTCGATCGTCTCGGGTTTCGGCAGCCCGTCCGAGGTCCAGCCGCGCTGCTCGTAGTACATGTCCAGCAGGCGGTTGATGTCTTCGAGTTTGGTGATCTGGCCTTTGGTGGCGCCGCTCTTGGGGGCTTCCTCGTAGAAGCGCGGGGAAGGCATGTCCCAGGCGCGGCCAAAGCCTTCGTTTTCGCGCGCCCAGAAGAGGCGGGTCAGGTTCCAGATGCGCTCGCCGACCTTGTCCAGGTCTTCCCAGGAACGCTGGATGCCGGTGATGGCCTCCAGCGCCGGGACGTACAGGTCGCGGTCAATGCCCAGTTCCACCCACTGCAGGCGGCAGCCGCCCAGCACATCGAACATCGGGCGGAAGTTCTGCAGCCAGATGACACGCGCCACCTTTTCAGGGACAACCTTCTCGCGGCCAACCTGCAAGTCGTAGGTGATGGCCCACGCGCGATTGTGGTGCGCGCCCACGTCGCAGGTCATGTAAGCCAGGAGCATGGCTGTGGCGTTGTGGGTGGCATAAGCAGACTGCTCCATGCCCTTGACCTGGATGGCAAACTTCTCGCTGCCCTTGCCCACCTTCTTAGAGGCGCGTTTCACGCCCTCTGAAAGCAATGCACCAAAACCTTCACGGCGGGCAATTTTCTCAATGAGCGTAAACGTCGCTTCCACGTTGCCGAACTTAAGGTCCAGCCCATCGGTGTCCTTCTTGGTGAAGATACCCTTTTCGTAGCATTCCATCGCCCAGCCGATGGCGTTGCCGGCGCTGATGGTGTCAATGCCAAGATCGTCGCACAGCAGGTTGGCCTGCGCCACCGCCTCGATGTCGTCAATCCCCAGGTTGGAACCCATCATGCCGATGGTCTCGTATTCCGGGCCTTCAACGTAACTGTTGTATTTCTTGTTGCGGCTGTACTTCCCGCACGGCGAAGGGCAGCCGAAGCAGCCCTTGTCGGTGATGACAATCTTCTCACGCATCACCGGGCCGTAGAGATTCTTCCCGTCTTCGAAGGAACCAGCGCTGAAGTTGCGGGTAGGCAGCGCGCCGACCTCGTCGCACCAGGAGACGACGATAGTTGTGCCGTAGCGCGTCCAGTCCTTCAAGCCCTCGGAGTCCTTACAGGCCTTGTAGAGCGCCATGCCGGCCTTGCGGTAGGCATCCATGTCTGCCACCGGGATGGACTTCGTCCCGTGGACGACAATTGCCTTGACCTTCTTGGAACCCATCACCGCGCCCACGCCGCCGCGTCCGGCCTGACGGCCATAATCGTGGTTGATGCAGGCATAAGGGACCAGGTTCTCGCCGCCGACGCCGATGACCGCCACCTGGAACTCTTCGCCGAGTTTTTCCTTGAACTGTTTCTCGACGGTGAATGTGGCTTTGCCCCATAGGTCAGAGGCGTCGCGCAGTTCGATCTTGTCGTCGTCAATGAAAAGATAAACCGGCTTCGGGCTGATGCCTTCCAAGATGATGCTGTCCAGCCCGGCATAACGCATCTCCGCCGTGAAGTGACCGCCCATCGAGGCGCTGGCATACCCTCCGGTTAGCGGGGCTTTCGTGGTCCAGTCGCATTTGCCTCCGCCGGGGATCATCATGCCTGAGATCGGCCCGCTGGAGATGATAAGTTTATTTTCCGGGCCCAGCGGGTCGGCGCCCTTCGGGACTTCCTTGAGCAGGAAATATATCCCGAAACCGCGCCCGCCGATGAAATTACGTGCCACATCCGGAGAGGTCGGTTCTTTTGTAACCGTGCCGTTCGTCAGATTAACACGCAGAATTCTTCCACCATAGCCATTCATGTCCGCCTCCTTATGCCGCCACCGCTTCTATTTCGGCAATCCAGAGCGCGCTGGTGCCGCACACGGCTACACAATCACCGCACAGGTTACATTTCCAGGCCGTGTCTGCCAGTTTCGAGCGGACGAACATCACCTCCTCCGGGCACTCCGGGACGCAGGCTTCGCACAGGTTGCATTCGGCAAAGTCCACGTAATACGCGCCTTGCCCGTCCTGCTTGATGGCCTCGGTCGGGCAGACCGCCGCGCAGTCGCCGCACTGTGTACATACCTTCACGTTATACACGCCCGGTGCGGGGAATTGGGGTTCGATGACCAACGCCGATTTTTTGGGGTTGTTCTCGCTAAAAAGGTTGAGCGAGCACGCCACCCGGCAGGCATTGCATCCAGAGCACTTGGAATTATCCACGTACAGCCGCATAAGCAACTCCTTTCGATGTAGTCATTCTAATTATATAGTTTAATGACCGTACCCGGCAAAGGAAAGAGACATCCTTCCTCTTTTCTCATGCAGGCCTTCCTATTCTATACCACTTCCGGGTGAGAATCATCTATAATATGCGGGTATGGACAATAACTTTCTCTCCCGGATTGGAACGTTTTTTATCCTGGTTGGATGCGGACTTCTCATCCTCTTTATCGGGTCAGTATTTGCCAGGGAACTCAGCATCCTCTATCTCCTTCTCACGGCAGCTGCCCTGTTTCTCGGATACGTGTTCCGCCGCGCCGCGCCCGGAACCCACGCGGTTCTCTGGCATCCGCAACGCAAGCCAGCGCTCCCGCCAACGCCGTGAAGAAAAACAAACAAAGAAAGCCCAGAAAAAATGACCAAACTCATCCCGCTTTCCGAAGCCGTTTCCCAATTCGTCCACAACGGGGACACTGTCTACGCAGCCGGGTTTACCCACCTGATCCCCTTTGCCGCCGGGCACGAGATCATCCGCCAGCGCAGGCGGGACCTGACACTTGCCCGCGCCACCCCGGACCTGATCTACGACCAGATGGTGGCTGCCGGGTGCGCCCGCAAGGTCATCTTCTCTTACATGGGTAACCCCGGCGTCGGCTCCCTGCGCATTGTTCGTGCCGAACTCGAAGCCGGCCGGCTGGAATGGGAAGAATACTCCCACTTTGGCATGATCTCGCGCCTGCAGGCCGGGGCCGCCGGTCTCCCGTTCATGCCCATGAACCAGACCGGCGCGGTGGATTTAGAACGCGCCAACCCGTTGATCAAACGCGTCACTGATCCTTATTCGGGCCGCGAAGTGATCACCGTCCCGGCGCTGAACCCGGACGTTGCCATCGTCCACGTCCAGCGCGCGGACAAGGATGGGAACGCCCATCTGTGGGGTATCGTCGGTGAGCAGAAGGAAGTGGCCTTCGCATCGAAACGCGTTATCCTGACAGCGGAAGAAATCGTGGATGAAGCAGTCATCCGGTCCGACCCGAACCGGACGCTTATCCCCGGCTTTATCGTCTGCGCGGTGTGCCATGTCCCCGGCGCGGCACACCCGTCCTATGCCCAGGGCTATTACGACCGCGATAATGATTTCTATCTGAAGTGGGACAAGATCAGCGAGAACGCCGAAACGGTCAAGGCATATCTGGATGAATGGGTGTATGGCGTGAAAGACCGCCTCGAATACTGGCAGAAACTCGGCGCGGAAACACATAAACGCTTGAAGGTCAAGGCACGCTATAGCGAGAAGATCAATTACGGAAGTTATTAGTGGACAGGTATCAATGAGCATACCTTACTTTACCCTCGGTGATTCCGGCTTGCCGCTGTTCTTCCTCCACGCCAACGGCTATCCGCCGGAATGTTACCGTCCCCTGATCACCAAACTGTCCGAACATTATCATGTTTTTTCCATGCGCCAGCGCCCGCTCTGGCCGGATTCCAGGCCGGAAGAAATTGCGGACTGGCATCCGCTGACAGATGACTTCCTGCGCTTTCTGGACGAGCATCAAACCGGAGCCTTGATCGGCGTCGGCCACTCGCTCGGAGGGATCGTCACTCTGCGGGCTGCGCTGCGCCAGCCGGAACGCTTTCGGGCGCTGGTCTTGATTGACCCGGTGCTTTTCCCACCATACATCATCCACTCCTGGCAAGTTATCCGCGCCTTGGGATTGGGCTACCATTTGCACCCCCTTGTCCGGGCAGCCAAGGAGCGCCGCCACCAGTTTGACAATCTGGACAGGCTGTTCAAAGGTTACCGGCGTAAACCGGTTTTCAGGTATATGGATGACCCAGCACTGCGCGCCTACGTTGAGGGGATTGCCTGCCCCGGAGAGCACGGATATAAGTTATGCTACAGTGCCGATTGGGAAATGCGCATTTACGTTACCAGCGTGTGGCGCGACATGGACATCTGGCGCGGCCTGCCCGGCCTGAACATCCCGCTTCTGATTATTCGCGGAGCAGAAACGGATACTTTCTGGGCTTCCACCGCGCGCCGCGTGCTGCGGAAAGTCCCTGCGGCCCAGGTTGTGACCATACCACAAGCCTCCCACCTTGTCCCGCTCGAACACCCGAACGAGGTTTACCAGGCGATACAAGAATTTTTACAGGAGAATTTATGACCGATCTGACATCTGCTGAACTCATGATTGTCAACGCTGCCCGGATGCTCAAAGACGGTGATGTGGTCTTCGTGGGTGTGGGACAGCCCAACCTGGCTTGCAATCTCGCCAAGCGGACGCACGCCCCGAACCTGGTTATGATCTACGAAGCGGGTGTGATCGGCGCTGAACCGGCTCGCCTGCCGCTCTCCATTGGCGACCCAACGCTGGTCAGCGGGGCGCTGTCGGTGGTCAGCATGTACGATATTTTTACCAACTACCTGCAACGCGGCAACGTGGACGTGGGTTTCCTGGGCGGAGCGCAGATTGACAAGTTCGGCAATATCAACGCCACCATCATCGGCAGTGACTACGCCCATCCTAAAGTTCGTCTGCCCGGTTCCGGCGGCGCGCAGGAAATTGCCGCCTGGGCCAACCGCTGCTACATTATGACCCCCCACCAGAAGCGCCGCTTCCCTGAAAAGGTGGACTTCATCACCTCCGCCGGCTACCTGGACGGCAAAGGCGGGCGCGAGAAAGCCGGACTGCGCGGCAAGGGTCCCATTGGTGTAGTAACTGACATCGGTTTCATGGAACCCGACGAGACCGGTGAGCTGGTACTGATGGCCCTGCACCCCGGCAAGACAGCTGAGGAGGCCGTCAAAAACACCGGCTGGGCACTGAAAGTGGCCGCTCAACTCCGCATTACGGAGCCGGTCACGGAAAAGGAACTCAGGATTTTGCGCGAGGAGTTGGATCCGGCCGGGATTTATCTAAAGGGTGGATAGTTAGAGTCAAGAGTCGTGAGTCGATAGTTGCCAGTTAAGAGATAGAGTATTGAAAAATGGAAGAACGGCGAAAAATTCGTGGGTTCAAGGATTTGGTTGTCTGGCAAAGATCTGTTGCGCTGGCCGTCAAGATATATCAAATCACAAAAAATTTTCCTCGTGAAGAAATCTATGGATTGACCTCACAAATTCGCCGCGCTGCCGTTTCCATCCCATCTAACATTGCAGAAGGACACGGAAAAGGATCGAGGCCGTCTTTCGCCAGCCACATTGACATTGCTCTTGGTTCTGCGGCTGAATTGGAAACACAACTTGAGATTTCCATTAAGATCGGCTATCTCTCCCAAAGCGAATCGGATTCGCTGCTGATCGAACTCACTGAAATTGTAAGGATGCTTTACGGGTTGTTAAACAAAGTTCAACCTGATCGCCACGCTCACTAACGACTCTCGACTAACACCTGACGACTCTAAACCTTCCGAGACGGAATTATTATGCAAATATCAACCATCCTCTTTGACCTGGGCTCCACCCTCGTTTATTCTAAAGACGCCTGGCCGCCCTTTTACGAGCAGGCGGACCGGGAACTGGTTGAGGTTCTTTGCCGCGCCGGTATCGAGATTGACCCGGCCGCCTTCTACATCGAGTTCGGCGGTTTCATCCGCTCCTATTATGACAAACGCACCGAAGACAACCTCGAGCAGACAACTTTCACCGTCCTGCGCGACATGCTGTCCCGGAAAGGCTTCCGGAGCGTCCCAGACCCGGTCTTGCGTGCCGCCCTGGAGGCGATGTATACCGTCACCCAGCAGAACTGGTATCTCGAAGAGGATGCCATTTCGACCCTCGAAACACTCAAATCTCGCGGCTACCGCCTGGGCCTGATCTCCAACACCTCGGACGACAATAACGTTCAAGAAATTGTGGACCGCTGGGGTCTTCGTCCGTTTTTCGAGACCATCGTCACCTCCGCGGCGCTGGGCATCCGCAAACCGGACGCGCGCATCTTCCAGCTTGCGCTGGATCGATTCCGGGTCCAGCCCGAAGCTGCGGTAATGGTTGGTGATACGTTAGATATGGATGTGCTGGGCGCCAACCAGTTAGGGATCTACAGCATTTGGATCACGCGCCGGGTCCAGGTCCCCGAAGAAGGTGAACTGGCGATCCAGCCGCAGGCGGTCGTCACAGCACTCCACCAAATCCCAAACCTGCTTGCCGAAGTCGAAAACGACCGCGCCAAAGGGCTTGCCTGAGGCGCATTTTTTTATATACTGAGATCATCGTTTCACCATTTAACGAAAGAGGAAACCATGGTTCTTCAGGAGATTTTCTTCAACGTTCGCTCTTCCGGGGCCAACCTGGCGGAGGAAAAGCCAAAAGGCTAGAACTACGTACAAGAAGATTCAGGCCTGCCATCCGGCAGCCCTGAATTTATTCCATTGGATGCTTTACCCGGTAATATCGAAAATCACACAGCTCCCCACACCGGCCAATCGTTCGGGTGCATTCCCAGCGGACATAAGGTGTAACTCCTTCGAAAAGGAAATCATCCAGGCGGCAGATGTGAGGGGTCAATTCCGGTAGACCATATTCGGTCAGGACATTCAGGTAAAAGCAACTGTGCTCGTTAAGGGCAACCACATCCGGTCCGAGGACTGGGAATTCGCTTATAATTCTCAAATCATTCGCGAAAGGAAACCATCATGCCCAGCAAAGTTTACTTCGGTACCGCCCGCCAATCCCGCCTGGAAGCAAAAGAGACCTTACCAGCAAAACTCGACCTGATCCTCGAGAATCTTCAAATCCGCCAGCGCGTCAAAGACGAGATGGTGGTCATCAAAATGCACACCGGCAATAACATCGGCTATTCGACCATCCATCCGGTCTTCGTGCGGCGCGTCGTGCAGGCCGTCAAGGACGGCGGTGGCAAACCCTTCATCGCCGATGTGAACTGGGATGTAGCCGGAGCCGAGACACGCGGCTACACTCAGGAGACCATCGGCTGCCCGATCTATCCCGCCGCCGGCCCGGACGAGAAATACTATTACGAGTACGAAAAGCCTTTTAAAAGTATCCAAAAATGGAAACTGGCCGGGATGATCCATGACGCCACGTTTCTCATTAACTTCTCCCACGTTAAAGGGCACCCATCCTGCGGATTTGGTGCGGCCTTCAAAAACCTGGCGCTGGGCTGCATGGCCGGTGAAACCCGCGGTGACATGCACCGCGCCATGCACTTCGATCAGTACTGGTTCCCCGAAAAATGCCCGGATGCCGAGACGATCCAAAAAATCGCCGCATCCTGTCCATTTGAAGCCATCGTCGAAGACAAAAAACGGCCCGGCCAGATGCACCTGCACATGGAACAGTGCAACCAGTGCGGACGCTGTCTCAAAGTGGCTCCGCCCGGAAGCCTGAAGATTGACGCATCCAACTTCTACACCTTCCAGGAAGCTTGCGCCATCTCGACCAGCATAACGCTTTCCACCTTCGACCCAAAGAAGGTCACCCACCTCTCCCTGGCCACGCACATGACCCCGGTCTGCGACTGCTTCGGGTTCACCTCCATGCCCATCCTGCCCGATGTGGGCATCTTCGGGTCCGACGATATCATCGCCATCGAACGCGCCGTGCTGGATGCCACAGCCGGGATGCGTCTCATCGAGGAGAACCTGCCGCTGGCGATGGAAGTCCACTCCCGCGCAGGCCACCCCTTCCAACAGTTACACGGTCCGCTCAAAGACCCGTATCTGGTCACGGAATACGGAGAAAAACTTGGGCTCGGCAGCCGCGACTACGAACTGGTGGATATCCTCCCACTGGAAAAGGTCGAACGCTCCGCCCTGCAATATATACCGTCAAAGTAAATTGGAAGGACATCCCCGTGTCTACGAGACGGGGCTGTTTGGTTTATAATCATCTCCATGACCGATCTGTTTGACCACGCCATGCAGCAACGCATGAAGGACGAAGCCCCGCTGGCCGCCCGCTTGCGCCCGCGCACCCTCGACGAGTACGTCGGTCAGGAACATATCGTCGGCCCAGGCAAACTTCTGCGCCGCGCCATCGAAGCCGACCGGCTTTTCTCGTCCATCCTCCTGTGGGGTCCGCCCGGCACCGGCAAGACCACCCTGGCACAGGTTATCGCCAACCGCACCCAATCTCATTTCGAGACGCTCTCCGCCGTCCTGGCGGGCAAGGCCGAACTCAAGGAAGTCATTGACGCCGCCCAGGAACGCCGCCGCCTGCATCAGAAAAAGACCACCCTCTTCGTAGACGAGGTCCATCGCTGGAATAAGGCCCAGCAGGACGCCCTCCTGCCGCATGTCGAGAACGGCACCGTGCTGCTCATCGGCGCCACCACCGAAAACCCTTATTTTGAAGTCATCGGCGCGCTGGTCTCCCGCAGCCGAGTCTTCCAACTGCTCCCGTTGACCGGCGAACAGACCGGTAAAATCCTGGACAAGGCCCTCGCCGACCCGGATCGCGGTTACGGCAACCGCCGCGTCGTTCTGGACCCGGAGGCCCGCGCCCACTTAATTGACGTTTCCGGCGGCGACGCGCGTAATGCGTTAAACGCCCTCGAACTGGCGGTCGAATCCACGCCCCCCGAAGCAGATGGCGTTATCCACATCACCCTGGACGTCGCCCAGGAATCCATCCAGCGCCGCGCTGTGCTTTATGACAAGGACGGCGACGCCCACTACGATACCATTTCTGCCTTCATCAAATCCGTCCGTGGCTCTGACCCGGACGCGGCCCTTTACTGGCTGGCAAAAATGCTCTACGCCGGGGAAGACCCGCGCTTCATCCTGCGCCGTCTCATCATTCTGGCCGGGGAAGATATCGGTCTGGCCGACCCGATGGGACTGGTGGTCGCCGCGTCCGCCATGCAAACCTTCACCTTTATCGGCCTGCCGGAGGGCGTTTACCCCATCGTCGAAGCGACGCTTTACCTGGCGACTGCTCCCAAGTCCAATACAGCCACATCTTATTTCAAAGCCTTCGAGCGCATCGAACAGGAAGGTGTGGGTGATGTGCCAGTTCATCTGAAAGACAACAACCGGGACGCGGCCGCCCTGGGTCACGGCAAGGGATACGTCTATCCGCACATGTCCGAAGACCATTTCACTCCCCAGCAATACCTGCCAAAAGAGCTACTAGGGACGTATTTCTACAAACCTTCCAGTGTGGGTTACGAAGTCGCAGTCGCGGACCGGCTGTCACGCTGGCGCGAGGCCCAGCGCAAGGCGCTTGGTATCACCCGTCTCGAAGAAATCCCCGACCTGACTCAAGAACAGATTGACGAGATGAAGCGGAAAATAAAATAGAAAAGTTCTGAAGAAAGAAATACTCCCCGGCTTGATAATACATAGCGGGGAGTAGCGATACAAAGAGATTCTCTGAGAATCACCGTGGTGATCGGGTAAATGGGGGTGTTGGGCGGGCTCCGCCCGCCCAACACCCCCATTTACCCGATAACCACGGTGATTCTCATAGAATCTCTTTGTATCGCTACTCCCCGCTATATATTATCAAGCCGGGGAGTTTTCTTTCTTCAGA
>JAPLGV010000260.1 GCA_026389975.1 Chloroflexota bacterium | reverse complement strand
CCTGCAAACTGAAATTGCCATGAGATTGTTCGATGTGGATGCTGCGCAAGCGCGCACCGAACTTGGCAATCTAAAAGTTTCTGCGATGAGCACATTCCAGAAGGTGCGCAACTTCATTTTTGAACTCCGCCCAATGATGCTTGACGACTTAGGCCTGGCTCCGACTATTCGCCGTTACGCCGACATGTTCAAAGAACAGGCCGGGGTGGAGGTCAGTGTAACCATTACTGGCAGCGAACGCCGGATGGAGTCTTATGTTGAAGTGATGGTCTTCCGGGCCATGCAGGAATTGTTGAGCAATGCTGTTCATCAGAACCAGGCTAACCTGGTTAAGATCCAACTGGATATGGGTGACACCCTGGTCAAGTTGTCTGTGGACGATAATGGCAAAGGCTTTGATACAGATGCTCTTGGAAAAGAAGCAAATTTAGGTTTGAAATTGATCAAAGAGCGCACCGAAATGCTTGGTGGTGCGTTTGAAATCAATAGCTCTCCTAGAAAAGGTGCGCGCGTTACCTTATCCATCCCAGTACAGGGTTAACATAACTGTAAAGTTTCTGCAACGAAAATCTCTTGTTTTCTTGTGAGGAGCAGGTATATAATGCAAATATCTCTGAGGTGGTTTTCAGAGAAATTCAAAACCGAAAGGAGGTGAAATACCATGTTATTCGCCCCTAAAGAAAAAGGCCAGGGCCTGGTCGAGTATGCGTTGATCCTTGTTTTGGTTGCTGTCGTTGTGATTGCTGTTTTGTTGATTCTCGGCCCGCTTATCGCCAACGTCTTCAGTAAGATCAATTCGAACCTGAAACAAACCTAACCCCCTAATTTTTCATAACCTGTAAAAAAAACAAGCCTCTGTTCTCAATGAGGCCTGTTTTTTGTCGTATCACTCGAACAAAGGTGGAACTCCGGGATTTCCTGTGAAGAGGGAAAGATATGGGGCAACACCCCCAATTTACCCCGTCATCACGGCGATCCCCAGAGAACCACGATAGTTAACATTACTGTAAAGTTTCTGCAACGGAAACATCTTGTTTTCTTGTGAGGAACAAGTATATAATGCAAATATCTCTGAGGTGGCTTTCAGAGAAATTCAAAACAGAAAGGAGGTGAAATACCATGTTATTCGCCCCTAAAGAAAAAGGCCAGGGCTTGGTCGAGTATGCGTTGATCCTTGTTTTGGTTGCTGTCGTTGTGATTGCTGTTTTGTTGATTCTCGGCCCATTGATCGGCAACATCTTCAGCAAGATTGTTTCGGGAATGGGAACCCCCTAATTGCCGTGGCTTTAAGAACGAATGGTACTCTGTTGAAAACAGAGTACCATTTTTTATGTTATCCCGTTTGAAGGGGCAAACCTAGGGCGCGCAAAGTAACAGGTAAGCCCAAAAGTGGATGGCATTCATCGTCCGCCCACTACCCCCACTTCCTTCCCTCTATCACGGGGATCTCCAAATAGCCTCAAGTCCTTGTTGTTGTTGGCCGGATTTCACTGCATTGCACTATAATTGTATAGCCTTTCGACAAGGAAGCCAGAGAATCTTACAACTGACTTTAATGAACCGGGAAGGCCACAAAATGAAACTCGACTCTCTTACCCTTCACCATCTGCGAATGCCGCTTGTTGCCCCGTTCGAGACATCTTTCGGGCGGACGACCGACCGCGAGTGTATACTTATCTCCATCCAGCCCGAAGGCTTGACCGGTTATGGCGAATGTGTGGCTGACCGGGATCCGGGTTATTCTTATGAAACAACTGGCACCGCCTGGCATATGTTGAAAGATTTTATTGCCCCGCTGCTGCTCGGCCAGGGTGTAGACGGCGCGGATGACTTCCAGTGCCGTGTGGAGCGGATCCGCGGTCATCACCTGGCGAAAGCCGGAGTGGAGATGGCGCTCTGGGATTTGCGCGGCAAGCTCGAGGTCCGTTCGCTGCGGGAGATGTTGGGCGGTGTCCGGGATCGGGTGCAGGTTGGGGTCTCGGTGGGGTTACAGTCCTCGCCCGAGGTACTGGTCAAAACAGTGGAGAAATACCTCGAGGCCGGGTATGGGCGCATCAAGATCAAAATCAAACCCGGGCGCGACGTGGGCGACACGGCAGCCGTCCGTGAAGCTTTCCCCACCATCAAACTCCAGGTGGACGCCAATTCGGCCTACACCCTTGCAACTTGGGAGACCTTAAAACCTTTAGACCTGTTAGACCTGTTACTTATCGAACAACCACTCAACGAAGATGATATCTGGGATCATCGTAAACTGCAAAAAGAATTGCGTACGCCGATTTGTCTGGATGAGAGTATCATCACGCCTCGCCATGCACGTTATGCGTTGGAAATGGAAGCCTGCAAAATTATCAATATCAAGGCCGGGCGGGTCGGCGGGCTAAGCCAGGCAGTTGCCATCCACGACCTGTGCCGGGAGCGGGGCGTGCCGGTTTGGTGTGGGGGGATGCTTGAGACAGGCGTGGGGCGCGCATCCAATCTGGCGTTGGCATCCCTGCCCGGTTTTGTCTTGCCAGGCGACATCTCAGCTTCCAACCGTTACTATGCCGAAGATATTACCCGCCAGCGTTTCTTGCTTAATCCTGACAGCACGATTGACGTGCCATCCGGTCCCGGTCTGGGTGTGACAGTGGACGCAGGCGCCCTGAAGAAATTTACCCTGGCGGAATTACGATTGGAAGCGGAGTGAGACGGAGGCACACAGGTGGGTAAGAAAAATCTATCTTCGCGTCTATCCGCTTTAACTTGTATCCTGTTCCTTGCTGCCTGCGGGCCGCTGTGGGGCAGCCCCGATTTGACCATTGAAATTCCTTCTCCGGCGGCTGTTTCCGGTACGGCCACCCTGACACCCTTCCTACCTGAAGACTATGTTCTGCCGCCGACCGTCACTGCAATGCAAATCCCCGGTGAACCTACCCAGCCGCCCGTAACAGCACATCTCTGGATTTCCCCGGCTGTCCCGGATTATCTACGGCAGTTTGCCATGGTTTCCGGTCTGCCGCTGGCAGGGGACGCGGCCAGCGCGACCGTCCGCCTGGATGTTTCCCAGTTATCGGATTCCCAATCTGCCACCTGGATTTATGCCCTGGTTGCGCCTTTCCCGACCACGACGGACAGCGTCTCGCTTGCCGATATACAAAATGTCTGGGCCGGTGCGGCCACGGGACCCTTTGCAGGGCGGCCGCTATGGATGGATGATCCTACCCTCGCCGCGTTCAGCGCACTTTGGGGCACACCGGCTGCCGGGTCCGTGCGCGTGGCGGCCGCGGACCAGTTAGTTGACTCTGCCTGGGCAGAACGTCCGGCCTGGGCCATTGTTCCGTTCGAAGTGCTGGAACCGCGCTGGAAGGTCCTCAGCATGGACGGTCAGTCCCCGGTCCACAATGATTTCAACGCAACCTCCTATCCGTTGAAAATAAGTTTCGGTTTGCAACCGGCGGCCTTCCCACTCTTGCCTGCCAACCGCGATCCCAACAAATTGACCGTCCTGGCGATGACCGGCGTCACAGCGCTGGTGCGCGGCACTGCCGATCGGATGGAACGTTACGGTGTGCTGTACCCGGGTGAAGAGATCCGCACGGTGCTGCGCGCCGCTGACGTTACCCACGTCAGCAACGAGATCTCGTTTATGGCTGGCTGCCCGACACCCGATCCATGGACGGGTAGTTTACAATTTTGCAGCGACCCGCGTTACATCACCCTGCTGGAAGATGTGGGTACGGACGTGGTGGAATTGACCGGCAACCACCTGCTGGATTACGGCCCGGAGGCGACTCTGACCACCCTGGACATGTATGACCAGCGCGGCTGGCTGTACTTCGGCGGCGGGCGGAATTTGCAGGATTCGCTCCAGCCAGCGCTGGTGGAAGACCACGGTAATAAACTGGCTTTCATTGGT
Organism: Chloroflexota bacterium; assembly: GCA_026389975.1. Classification (GTDB taxonomy): domain Bacteria; phylum Chloroflexota; class Anaerolineae; order Anaerolineales; family Villigracilaceae; genus UBA877. The sequence goes on along the minus strand of JAPLGV010000260.1, from coordinate 643 downwards.
TGCAACTATGCTGGTCCCCCCAGCGACTGGGCGACGGATACGCGTCCTGGTTCCGCTCCCTGCGATTTTGACCAGTTGTCGGCCGAAATTAGCAGTCTGCGTTCGGCAGGCTATCTACCGATTATGACTTTCCAGTATAATGAGTATTATCAGCCCAACCCCACCGATTACGAACAACGCGATTTTCGCAAGATGGCCGAAGCGGGGGCGGTGGTCGTCAGCGGCAGCCAGGCCCACCTCCCGGCCGCGATGGAGTTCTCCGGTGGGTCTTTTGTCCATGATGGTCTGGGCAACCTGTTTTTCGACCAGATGTCCCACCTGATGCCAGATGGGAGCCAGATTGATGATACCCGCAACGTTTTTGTGGACCGGCACGTTTTTTACGCTGGCCGTTATATCGGCACTGAATTGTTAACCTACATTATCGAAGATTATGCCCGCCCGCGCCTGATGACCGAGCTGGAGCGCTTGGAGTTTTTGAAAAAAATATTCAGCGCTGGGGGCTGGTAAATGTTGTTTATCACGGAGGCATGTATGAAAATCTATGACATTACTCTCCCCATTTCTCCCAATATGCCCGTCTGGCCTGGCGATCCGCCAGTGGTACTGGAACAAGTCTCCTCAATGGATGCCGGCGCGCATG
>JAPLGV010000440.1:2916-4341 GCA_026389975.1 Chloroflexota bacterium | reverse complement strand
TCCAGCACAACCTTGGCTTTGTATTCTGCGGTGAAACTCCGTCTTGTCGTCATAGTGAACCTCATTCCTGAACATGATTCTACCCCTAAGGGTCGTGTCCAGTTTTATGGGTCCACTACACATATAACCCTCGATAAATCACAGGAAATTATGTATCTTTATTATAAGACGTTCCACGCCTGAACGTGCAGTATTTGACTATGGAAGATTAGAGATAATTAAGGAGTGGGGGGAAAAAGCAAATTGAAATTAAATCAATAATCTAGGGATTTTCGTATTAGTTTCAGCAAAATCCATGAACAGTATTCTTACATGATATCAGAATTTGCCTGGGGAGCAACTTTTTCTTCATAAAATGAGCGCGCTGCAAGCATAATAATGCTAAGAATAGAAAGCCGATTATGGTTATTATGGTAAAAGGAATGGCAACACCGCCGATGTTTATGTCTGGTATTAGGAGTACGTTCCGAACATAAAAATATGAAGCGAAGCAGGAAATAATCATTGTAAATGTCATACTTCCAAAGAATTGGAATGGTGCATAATATTCTTCAACGAAAAGGCTATATATGCTACCGCCAGATAAAGGAAAAATAAACCACCACTCTAAATCATCGACTTTAATATTCCCCAACAATTCCTTGAAATGCTTTTTTTTGTCATTTTTATTTTTCAATATATGAGAACCATATTGACCAACAGCATCAGTAATTAGCATTTTTATCATTTCTATCTTTGGGTTTTCTTGTTGTTCGAGTTTCTTAAAACGTTTTGACCTTCTATAAATTGGTACCAATAATGCATGATGTAAATTATCTAGAATAATGCCTATAACAATACCAATAACCAATAGAAAAAACGAAAATGCAATGAGATCTGTAACAGTTATTGTAATTTTTTTAAATAATTCGCCCGGAGATGGCATGAAACTATCAATTAAAAAGAAAAGTGAAATACTCCCCGCAAAGCCCGGAAGTACAAAACCGGTTAATTTACCAAATGTAAACTTACCAAGTGTTGTATCCATATGTCTAAGGCAACACTCAAGTTAAAATATTGCGTTTTCAAAAAATCATTTTCTTTGAAGACTTTACCTTTAAAAAATCATTGCGCAACCTGGTGCTCCTGCCATTAATAAGATAAAAATCGTTGCTATTTTAAGTAATAAGAAAAGCCTAGTTGTTTTTTTCATAATTCATCCTTTCATATAGTTTCAGGGTAAATCAAATACTTCTATCAACCTTATGTACCTCATTAAGAATTATACACACTATTACTAAAACCGCAATTGCAAAAGAAATATTGCATTGGTTAAGTACATCTCGATAATATTTCCTCGTTATAAGACTTTCCACGCTTGAGCGTGCAGTTTTTGACTATGGAGGATTAGAGATTAATAGAAAATGGGGAAAATGAGCAAATTGG
>JAPLGV010000440.1:0-2889 GCA_026389975.1 Chloroflexota bacterium | reverse complement strand
TTGATCGATTTGGAAGAAAATGAATTTAGGACTGTTTTTGAATTTTCCATAGAAAATAATAACTGTTTTCCCGTATTTCGGGTGGTTCTGTTGCCAAATTTTTAATCTCATTCGCAATTCCGGTAATAAAGCTATATCCCCCAACAGCAGCAAGACATTCACCGAATGTTGCCGGTACTAGTCCGCTAAAAAGACCTATACCTATAAATCCAGCACCCAATAACAACTCTTGAGCAATAGATCTTTTTAATAACTTCCGTGAATTTTTAATGGCGTTATTTATTTTATGCAATTCCGGAAGAACTGTATCGGAAAATACCTGCCTTGCCCTAGGAACTGATGAGTCATCAATTTGCATTAATGCCCGGTTTAGTGCGTCTCTATATACTTCGAAAGCCTCGCCTTCCTTTTGGCGTAGCTCAATTAACTTATTAATAGGGACGTTACTTATATAAGGGATATCATGAGAAAATCCATCGATTAATGCCCGACTGCGTAGTCCGGTGAATTCGTCCACCCTGTCCGGTCATGCTGTCCAGTGTGGGGAGCGAAGCGACGCTGGTGAAAACATTATATATCAAATGGACGGCATGGGGACAGCCGCCCGGGTTTTTCGTTGAGAATCTCCTGTTAGATTGAGCCGATAGGAATTATGAATAATGCGATCCAGTATTGAATCTGCGATCGTAGGGTCAGGGAGTCGAGCAAACCAATCTGCCACGGGGACTTGCGAGGCAACCAGAGTAGAGACCCGGCCAAAGCGGTCATCGAAGACTTCCAACAAGTCCCGAGCTTCTGAAGCGGTGAGCGGGTCGCGCATCCAATCATCCAGGATGAGCAGGTCGAGTTTTGCCAGACTGGCGAGCAAGGTGGGATAAGAACCGTCAAGGTGGGATTGTGCCAATTGGTATAGCAGACGGGAAGTACGGAAGTAGCGCACCGTGTGGTCGTTTCTGCAGGCAGAAAGTCCAAGGGCTGAAGCGAGGTAAGTTTTTCCGCTGCCTGTCGGGCCAAGGACCAGGGTATTCAGGTGGTTGGCGATCCAGACGCACTGGGAGAGTTCGAGCACAAAGCGGCGATCGAGCCCGCGCGCGGAAGACAAGTCGAGATTTTCGATCGAGGCGGACTGGGGAAAGGTGGCCAGGCGGACACGGCGCTGGATGCGTCGGTCGTGGCGGTGAGTGCACTCCAGGTCCACCAGGAGAGCCAATCGTTCTTCGAAAGCCAGTTCGCTGTATTGTGGGTTGCGTAACTGCTCCAGGAGGCCTTCCCGGAAAGAAGGCAGGTGGAGTTGGATGAGTTTGTCAAGCAGGGGTTGGGTAAGCATGGCAGGTTGCCTCACTGGTAATAGGTTTCACCACGGATGTTCTCATGGGTGGGTAGGGAAGAAAGGACGTCCTGGTTCACAGACGGGGGTAGGTGCTCCAGGATCTCCTTGAAGCCTCTGTAATTCAACAGCTTGGCTTGCAGGGCCATCTGGCAGGCAGTTTCCATCTGCAGACGGGAGACCTGGTTGGATAATCTCAAGATGCCAAGGCAGGAACGAAAGGCCTGTTCGGGGTGTCGCCGGGAAGCCAGGATGGCCTGGATCAACTGGGAGGTCTGAGAGCCGATCTCCCCGGCCCAACGGGTGAGACGCTCCCCGCTCCATTCGGCAGCTTTCTGGTGTTTGGGCGGCATATGGGCAGGCTGGGTCGAATACCGGCCAGGAACCCTGCTGCGGGGATGGATTGCGACTGGCTGAACCTTGCTCTTGTGGAAGATCTCCAGCATGTGCTCGGTGGCCCGGATGCGCACTTCTTCGTGGATCAGGGTGTAAGGGACGGAGTAGAAGTGTTTTTCGAACTCCACGTGGTAGTCGATGTTCACCCGGGTGGTTTTTGTGGTCGCATATTCAAAGGGCTTTTCCGGCAGGGGACGCAGAACAGGCTGGTCCAGTTCTTCGAACAGCTCCCGCCGGGATTTTTCCAGTTGCTCCATTTGCCGGTGGTTCAGCTCTTCCAACAACTTCAAGATCGCCCGGTTCAGTTCGGCCAGACTGAAGAAGGTGCGGTTGCGCAGTCGAGCCAGGATCCAGCGCTCCACTACCTGCACCCCGACTTCCACCTTGGCTTTATCGCGCGGCTTTCTCACTCGGGCTGGGATCACCGCCAGGGCGTAGTACTCTGCCATCTCTTGGTAGGTCGGGTTGAGATCGGGTTCATAACGACATGGCTTTTTCACCCCCTGCACGAGATTGTCCGGGACCAGGATCTGTGGCAAGCCACCGATATATGCAAAGGCGCGAACGTGGCCCCCGATCCAGTTCGGCATGGCCTGGCTGCTCTGTGCTTCGGCATATGTGTAACTGCTGGCACCCATGACAGCCACAAAGACCTGCGCCTGGGTCACTTCCCCCGTCTCAGGATTGGTGATCGGGATTGTGTCTCCAGCATAATCCACATACAGCTTCTCGCCTGCCTTGTGCACCATCCGCATCGGCGGGTTGAGCTTTCCTGCCCAGCGTCGGTACAGTTCACAGAACTGGGTGTGACCGTATCCATCCGGATACTGTTCCCGATATTCTGTCCACAGCAGCGTGAGGGTCACGCTCCGCTTCTTCAACTCCCCATGGACTTCCTTCCAGTCCGGGATGGGTTTTAGTGTCCTCCCGCTCTCCTGGATCACCTCCGGATAAAGCAGCCGCTCCAATTTCCCCTCGTCCAACTCTTCTGGCAGCGGCCAGCTCAATCCGGCCGCCTCGGCCCGTTTCAGGTATTCGCCTACCGTGGTATGCGAGATCTGACAGCTGCGGGCGATCGCCCGGTTGGATAAATTGCACGCCTTTTTCAAACGCAGCACTTCACTGGTCTTGCGCATGGACAACCTTTCCTGTGGCATCGCTACCTC
>JAPLGV010000081.1 GCA_026389975.1 Chloroflexota bacterium | reverse complement strand
CGCTTCCATTGCACCAATGGTCGCCAGCGAGGCTGGGTCGTTCCAGGCATGGTTCAATATTTTGACCCGGTAGGGGCGGGTCTGAGACCCGCCCCCTACGAGCAGGGAGGCGCGTTCTTCGGTCGTGATGCCAACCAGTTTGTTCAGGTTCTCCTCGCTCAGCGGCGGATGCGTGCCGAGGGCGACCATGAAATCGAGTTGCGTGGTAGTCCCGGTTCTAGCACGGGGCCGGGTGTCGCCCAGGATTTCAACGAGGGCGCGGAACAGGAAAGGCAGCGGCAGCGAGCGCGTATGGTCGGGGATCAGCACCAATATTTTCTGCCCCGTGAACTTTCCGGCGAGACCTTTTTCAAGTGTCGCGCGGATCGTTTCGGGAGAGAGCAACCCGGAGGTGCCCGTGCTGGAACCGGGTACTACCGTGCCCGTGCTGGAACCGGGTACTACCGTGGCAATTGAGTGAGCGGAAATGTTGTCCATAGTCAAATCGTCAAACGCCGCTGAAGGCAGAGAACCCGCCATCCACCGGGACCACGATCCCGGTGACGAAAGCCGCCGCGGGTGAGACCAGCCATAGCAGTGTGCCCAGCAGGTCTTCCAGTGCGCCAAAGCGCTTCATCGGGGTATGGCCGATGATGGACTGGCCGCGTGGCGTTAGGGCGCCAGTCTCCTTGTCGGTCAGTAGGAAGCGGTTTTGTTCGGTCAGGAAGAAGCCGGGGGCGATGGCATTGACGCGGATCTCGGGCGAATACTCCTGCGCCATGTGCACTGCCAGCCACTGGGTGAAGTTGCTGACTCCCGCCTTGGCCGCCGAGTAAGCTGCAATGCGGGTCAGTGGGCGGAAGGCGTTCATCGAGGAGATATTCAGGATGACGCCCGATTTCTGCTCGGCCATCAACCTGCCAAAAACCTGCGCAGGCAGGATGGTGCCCATCAGGTTCAGGTCGAATACCCAGCGCAGGGCCTCGGCGGGCAGGTCGAAGAAAGTCTGTTCCGGGTTGGTGGTGGCCGCTGGTTTGTTGCCGCCCGCGCCGTTGATGAGAATATCCACACGGCCAAATTTCGCCAGCACGATCTGTGCGGCGGTTTCGATGCTGGCCTTGTCGAGCACATCGCAGGCCACGCCGACAGCCTCCGCGCCGCTGGAGCGACGGTAGTACCCGGATCCAGCACGGGCACGGTAGTACCCGGATCCAGCACGGGTAATGTCCGCGGCCAGGGATTCGGCGGCCTCAGCGTTCAGGTCCAGCACGGCGACCTTCGCTCCGGCCGCGGCCAGAGCCCGGCACATGGCCGCGCACAGCACGCCCGCCCCGCCGGTCACGACTGCGCTCCTGCCGGAAATGTTATAGAGTTCGGAAACGAACGGTGTGTCCATGATTACTCCAGGCTCGAAAACGGCTTCAGGTGCCTGATGAACTGCTTTTCCAGGTTGGAGGCATAGGCTTCTGGATTGGCATTCAACGCGGCCATAAAACGGTCATAGAAACGCTTCTGCGAGGTAGTCCCGGTTCTAGCGGGGTAGTCCCGGTTCCCGCGGGGTAGTCCCGGTTCCAGCACGGGGCGAGGTAGTCCCGGTTCTCGCGAGGTAGTCCCGGTTCCCGCACGGGACACGGGACACGGGGCACGGGGCTCGGTCAACACCGAGCCGAAGGTGACATGCAGGATCTCGCGGGCATCGAACTGGTCGAGCAGGCCGGGCCAGTCGGTGACCGCCTCGGGCAGCGGCGCGCGCCCAAGCTCTGCAGAGACGTGGTAGCTGGCTTTATCGGTTTCATAGCGCTGGCGGGCAAAGCTGTAGATCTCGCGGAACAAGTCAACATCCACCACGCCGATCGTCCGCAGGGCTTCGAGATAGCTGGTGCCTGCGGTCTTCAGGTGTACCAGGCCGCGTGTCTGGCGCATGGCTGCCGGGTAGATGCTGAACTTGTCCGAGCCGGAATGCAGGCTGAGTTTGTAAGGCCCAAACTGGCGGGCAATGGCGGCATGCCCAGCCAGGTCGGTTTCGAAGGCAGCCACGTCGCCGATGTAGTCCACACCCTTTTCAAAGCGGCCCACATAGCGCGGTGCCAGGCTGACCCACTTCACACCCAATCGCTTTAACTCGCTGGTAATGTAAAGGTGTTCTGCATGCGATGTGGGCTGGTCGGTTTCATCCACTGAAACTTCCAACTCGAAGGGGCGCGTCCCCGCGGCTTTGACCAGGTAATTATACATGGATGCCACATGCGCGACAGCCTTGCCGTACTTGACGACGGCTTTAAGCAGCGTCGCCTCGCCAAATGTCAGCCACAGCCCCTCGATATCGAAGCCCTTGCCCAGCAGGCCGCTGGCACGCGGCTGGAGGTTGGCGGGCAGGCTTTCGGCCAGTTCGCGCAGTTCGTCCAGGCTGGCGGTTTCGGCGCGATTGTCCACGTGGGCGCCGGGGTCAATCGTAAAGAAGGTGAAACCGGCGGCCATGCAAGCGTCAATGTCGGTAGTGGTCTTGAGATGGTCAGCGTCTGCCCCAACGCCTTCATGCCAGCCTTCCTGGAAAATGCCCCAGGTGGCGTCATCCATCACCTGCTGCGGCGTACGCCCAGTGCGGGTCATCTCGCGGATGGACTGCTGAGCGAAGATGGGCGCGATGCCCGTGCTAGAACCGGGTACTACCGTTTTTCCACCCGTGGCGCGGACGGCGCGCACGTGGCCGGGGGTCGCCAGGCCAACCCGGTCGCCCATCCCGGCCGAGGTGCGCAGGCCCAAAAGGCCAGGCTGCAACCAGTCGAGCCGGGCGCGCAGAGCGGCGGCATTTTGCGGATTGCACGGACCGATCAGCAGGGTCTTCCCGGCCAATTCGGAGCATTCACCCTCGAAGCCCGTCAGCGAGGTAGTCCCGGTTCCAGCACGGGGCGAGGTAGTCCCGGTTCCAGCACGGGGCGCGGCGGGGTCAGCCAGTATAACCAGTTGCAATCCGGTTGTGGTTTGCGCCAGAGCGTATTCCACGCCATCCTGATCAACCAGTGAGCGGGGGAAAATATTGAGATTTGACGGGGTAGTCCCGGTTTCAGCACGGGACGGGGTAGTCCCGGTTTCAGCATGGGACGGGGTAGTCCCGGTTTCAGCATGGGACAAAGACAAGATGGAATGGGCTGGACTCATGATTTTCTCGTGGTAGTCCCGGTTCCAGCGTGGTAGTCCCGGTTCTCGCGTGGTAGTCCCGGTTCTCGCGTGGTAGTCCCGGTTCTCGGACGGGAGACGGGAGACGGGGCACGGGGCGCGGCGGGGTCAGCCAGCACAACCAGTTGCAATCCGGTTGTGGTTTGCGCCAGAGCGTATTCCACGCCATCCTGAT
>JAPLGV010000267.1:4430-14384 GCA_026389975.1 Chloroflexota bacterium | reverse complement strand
GGTATTCTTCCTGATGCTTTCCACGATGATGATTCCGGCGCAGGCCCTGCTTGTTCCCCCATATGTTTTCTTTAATAAGCTGGGCTGGGTGGGTACCTTTAATCCGCTGATCATTCCTGGCTACTTCGCAGGTGGGGCAGCGATGGTATTCCTGCTTCGTCAATCCATGGCCCAAATCCCCAAGGAGTTGGACGAATCAGCAGTTGTGGACGGCGCCAATCACATCCAGATATTTTGGGAGATCGTCCTCCCGCTTGTCAAAGCCCCACTGGCCACCATTGCCACCTTCCTCTTTGTCGGCTTTTGGAGCAGCCTGCTGGTCCCGCTGATGTACCTGCAGACCGTCGACCTCTACACCCTGCCCGTTTACGTTTCCACCCTATACAATATCAACCTTACGGTTCAGCCCTGGCCCACCATCATGGCTGCTGCGGTGCTAACCACAGTACCGCTCATGGTGGTCTTTTTCTTTGCCCAGCGCTACATCCTGGAAAGCGTAGTGATTTCGGGACTAAAGTGATGCCTTGTGAACAGACAGAATCTTATTGGTCAAAAAATACTACTGGCGTTCAAGGGGAAAAAACCGACTCCCGGGATCGTGGCTGCACTTCAAAAATACAAGCCGGCTGGACTGACCCTCTTCCGCAGCCTTAATATTGACAACCCGGCCCAGGTGCGTACACTGACTGGTTCTCTGCAGCACCTGGCGCAGGACTTTGGCCTGCCCCCGTTATTGATCGCCACCGACCAGGAAGGCGGTCAATTGATGGCGATTGGGAAAGGCGTGACACCTTTGCCTGGCAACATGGCACTTGGCGCGACCGGATCGACTGAACTGGCACGACGGGCCGGCGAGGTTCTCGGCAGTGAACTGGCTGCCATGGGCGTCAATGTGAATTATGCTCCCAGTTGCGATGTCAACATCAATCCCCACAACCCGGTCATTGGCACCAGGTCCTTCGGAGAAAAACCAGACGAGGTGGCAAGTCTGGCCGCGGCATTAATAAACGGCATGCAATCACAAGGGGTAGCTGCAGTTGCGAAACATTTCCCCGGACATGGGGATACTGCTACCGACTCGCATCATGGGCTGCCATCCCTTCCCCATGATCTTGATCGCCTGCAACAAGTGGAATTTCCACCTTTCCGGGCGGCGGTTGAAGCCGGGGTTAAGCTGGTAATGAGCGCACACCTTGCCCTGCCTGCCATAGACGGGTTGGATGCGCCGCCAGCCACACTTTCTCCTTCCATCTTGAAAGGGATCCTGCGGGGGCAACTTGGTTTTGAAGGGGTGATTGTCTCTGACGCAATGGATATGCAGGCCATCCGCCAGGGCGAAGCGCTGGGTGAGGATGCCGTCCGGGCGGCAACCGCCGGGGTGGATTTGCTGCTGCTCGGCTCCAACCCGGCCGACCACCAGCGGGTTTATTCCAGCCTGAAGAAAGCAGTTGAGCAAGGTATGTTGGATCAGGAGGACATCTCGAGGTCGGTCGAACGCATTCTGACCCTCAAACGCTGGCTGGCGGGAGGGTTTCCCGTTCCCGGGTTGGAGGTTGTGGGTTGTGCCGATCATCAGGCGGTTGCAGCCGAAATTGCAGAACGATCCATCACACTGGTGCGTGATCTTGAAAATATCCTGCCTTTGAATCTGAAGGCGGAACAGCGCCTGGCGGTGATCATCCCCAAACCTGTTGACTTGACCCCGGCAGATACATCCTCGTATATCACTCCTGGATTGGCTGCGGCAATGCGAGAGTATCATCCAAATGTGGTTGAACACATCATTCCGTATGCGCCCGAAGAGGCGGATATCAGTGCAGTGCTTCAGCAATTGTCCAGTTACGATTTTGTCATTTGTTGCACTCTGAATGCTTTAGAATCGCCCGGACAGGCTAAACTCCTCCGGCGGATTCTTCAAAGTGGGGTGCGGACGATCATTGTCGCTTTGCGATTACCCTATGACCTGGTCGCTTTCCCCGAAGCACCGGCCTACATCTGCACGTACAGTATTCTGGAGCCGTCCATGCGGGCGTTGGCCAAAGCATTGTTTGGACATTTTGTTTTTGAGGGGAAACTGCCTGTGTCCATCCCGGAGCTATATCCTGCTGGCTAGGTTCAGATCCTGACCAGTGGGTCGAAGCTAATTCACCAACGTGATCTTTCCAAAAGTCCGCGGATCCGCGTAGGTCCGAATCGCTGATGTGGATAGCATCACCTTTTGTCCCTGAGCAGCGTCGTCTGCATCGCTGAGGCTGATGTTCATTCCGAATGTTGAGCCATCAGCCAGTGTGATCCCAACCAGCGCCTCCTTCGGAACGAAGGCTTCCATAATATAACCATCCGCAGTCCCTTTGTAAGCCATCTGGATCATGCTGACCGGTCCTGCTGGGTTCGGGCCGTTGAACCATGCATAAGCCACTGGCGGCACGCTGGCAAGATCTCCGAGAGAAATCCCAACCTGGAAATCATCATCGTTCATACCGGGGTTGCTGTAATCCTTATCCAGGAGTGTATCGAATTGCAATTCCACGTGATCGCCATGCCAGAGAGTTGAATCAGCATTGGGCTGAACATGAATGTCGTCAACGACCTGGAAGGCGAAATACAAACCGTCCGGAGTCCATCCGACCCAGGCTTTCGCTGACAGATCCTGCGGTCCCCCCCAGCTTTTCGGGGTGAGGCTGTAAACGACCTGGGACTGATCGTTTAGGACGAAATCAGGTGTAGATGACCACTCACTGAGCTGTCCGTCGAGGATAATCCCGCTGATCGAGTGGATCTCCTTTTCGAATGGGCGGGGAACCATTACTGTCGGAACGAGAGTCGGTCGGGGGGGTCCGCCGACCTCGAGACCTTTGTAGATCGCATCGAACAAAGTCTCATCGCCCTGGGACACATCCCAGATCATGACTCCAGCGAGTCCTTGATCGCGCACATATCCCGCCTTGGCCTCGAGCGATTGGGGATCATCGTAGCTGATGAATATTTTGCTCGCCGGGTCATACAACCAAGGCACGTATGCTTCGGCGTTCCAATAGCGCTGATATGTGGGAAAGAATTTCTTTTGAATGTCTTTGTATTCGAAGGAGCCCGCTTCCCATGTGCCCGGGGCGGCTCCACTCGCGGATTGATAGAGGCCGTGATCGGTATCCGAAACTCCAGCCCAGCCATGTCCGTAGAAGGGAACGCCCAGCACCAACTTTTCCGCGGGCACACCCGCGGAGAGATACGTCTGAGACGCGGCATCGACATTAAGTCCCGCATCACCTGGATCGGTGGGAGTCCTGAAGAGCGGCGCGTTGAAGTTGGTTGTTGAGTCCCATGGGCCGTGAAAATCGTATCCCATAAGGTTGATCCAATCGACAAGGGGTGCAATTGCATCTGGCTCGATGTTGCGGATGTTTCCCGGTCCGATCGGAGCGGCGATGGTCAGAAGATAGTGATTATTATCCACCGCTCCCAACTCATCCAACTGGCGGCGGAGTTCACCGAGCAGCGAAGTAAAATTCTTTTTGTCATCAGACGTGCCATCGGTCAATCCGCCGCTGACCGGATATTCCCAATCGATATCCAGCCCATCGAATACGCCTTTATATTGCGTCAGATACAAATCGATGCAAGAGGCGACAAAACGCTGGCGAGAGGCATCATCTTTCGCTGCGGCGGAAAAGTTACCTGACCATGTCCACCCGCCGATAGAAATAAGCACTTTGAGGTTTTGATATTTTTGCTTCAACAAAAGGAACTGGTTGAAATTCCCGTGAAAAGCTGCCGATTTTGAATCAGCCCGTCCGTTGACACTTTCAGAAGCTGAATAAACCCGCTCCACATCCGAAGCAGGATCACCCAGCGTACATTCCCCGCTGGCGGATACATTGGAAAAGGCATAATTGATATGAGTCAGCTTGTTGGTAGGAATATTTGCGACGAACACATTTCGCTCCGCCGCCCACGATGGATAGTATCCGATGACATATCTTTCCCCTGACACTGGGACGGGAGTCAGTCCTGAAATGGGAGAGGAAGCCGATCCGCATCCATTCAAGATTAATACCAGCATTAACCCAATGGGTACAATGGTTTTTTTGATCATGGCACTCCCTTTTTATAATTCAGCTTGAACATAGATACGCAGGTACTCTCTCCCTGGTGTGCAAATGGCAAAGAAAATTCCCACTTCCCTTTCTTTGTCTTTGACAACCAACGGTTCTACTTTCCAGAGGAAGCTAACCTCAATTTGGAAAGTATATTCCCATTATATATTACTCTCAATGCAATAAAGTTCAATCGAAAGTATAGATAATATAAGGAGCCCGGTCAAGTGGTTTGGCAAAGCAGGTCGTTTTGTCAACATCCCGATTTTAGTACCATTTGAATGGGGAATAATCAGGTATGTCTCTCTCCGTTCATTAGAGTTTTTTCTTGAGCCATTTCCAAAACCCCGCATCATCAAGCCAGATCAAGACCATCACAAGTACAAATAACATACCAGGGCAAAAGTAATCCATGGTTATTACTCCTTTCCCATGCTTATTCTACAATCCTGCATTATCCACCGGACCAGCTCGTCGATGAGCTTCTTCGGTGTCCAGATGGAAAATGCTTTTGCTTGAGATTTTGATGAAATGTATATTTTTTACGGCAACTCTTATAACCCCCCTGGCTATCTACCAAACTCACGCGATGGACGCAACCATCTCTTGGTTATCTCTAGCGCGTTTTGATTGTTATCTGCACGGGCATGGATTCCTCGCGCCAACCAGTTGGAAACTAGCCGGGAAGGTCAACGAGCCTTGTGCCCGGCTGATGGTCACGACCTTGTCCTCCAGCGGCTGGCGCAGCACTTCGAGCACGCGCATCCCGAATTCGGGCAGTTCGTCCAGAAATAGAACACCGTGATGGGCCAGCGAGATTTCCCCCGGGTGCGGCCAGTTTCCGCCGCCCACCAGGCCGGCGTGGCTGATGGTGTGGTGGGGGGCGCGGAACGGACGGTTGCGCAGCAGTGGCGTTTCGGGCGGGAGTTGGTCGGCCACGGAATAAATGCGGGTCACGTCCAACGCCTCGTCAATGGACATTTTCGGCAGGATGCCCGGCAGGGCGCGCGCCAGCAGGGTCTTGCCCGACCCGGGCGGACCTATCATCAGCACGTTATGGCCTCCGGCGGCGGCCACTTCGAGGGCGCGCTTGACGTGTTCCTGGCCCTTGACTTCGCCGAAATCGGTCGGCGGGAAAAGCGGGGCGTCTTCCACTTCGAGACGGGTGTAGGCCGGGACGGGCTTGCGTCCCGCCAGGTGGTTATAGAGCACACCCAGTGAAGAAACGGGGATGACTTCCAGATCGGGGATCAGGGCGGCTTCGGCGGCATCTGCCTCCGGTACCACAATCCGCTTGAATCCGGCCTGGCGGGCGGTGGCGGCCATCGGCAGCACCCCGCGGGCGTGGCGGACGGTCCCATCTAGCGAGAGTTCCCCCACCACCATCGTCCCTTCGGCGGCTTCGGGCGGCAACATGCCGGTGTAAATCAGCACACCCAGGGCGATGGGCAGGTCGTAGGCTGGGCCTTCCTTGCGGACCGAGGCCGGGGCCAGGTTGACCACCAGCCGTTTGCGCGGGAAGGGCACCCCGGCGTTGCGCACCGCCGCCTGGACCCGTTCGCGGCTCTCCTGGATGGCCGCGTCCGGCAGGCCGACGATGGTCATGCCGGGGAAGCCGGAGGTGTAGTCCACTTCAACTTCGACCACCACCCCGTCCAGGCCGATCATAGCACAGGAATATACGCGGGCAAGCATAGATAAAGTTTAGACGAGAATGTGATGAGAGTCAACTGATGAACATCCGCCAATCTGCGTTACCTTCGCAGGATAGGCGGATGTGGAGTAAAATCTGGAACATGGAGCGTGGAAAACTCGGATGCGGCGGATTTGTGCGGATTTACTGCTTCAATAAATACGTGAACTTTGAATGATCAAAATACAGGGACCTACGGCAGTAATTTTGGTTCACATCTTTGCGCAGTACCCTGTAATTGCTTTGTTGCTGTGAGACAGTCACCTTAAAGGTGACTTTCACAAGCTTATCGCCGGCAACCCTCCCGCCGGTTTTGCGGCCTGCACCGCTCTCACGATCGCCTGTGCCAGCACCTCAGCTGCATAGGCTCCCACGGTGCTCACGTCGGCTTTCTTCTGGCCGGTGGAGAGGGCGAAAATCGTGTCGCCGTCCAGCATGGTGTGCGCCGGGCGAACTGCGCGCGCCAGCCCGTCGTGCGCCATCTGCGCTACTTTGGTGGCCTGTGCCTTATCAAACTTGGCGTTGGTCGCCACCACAGCGATGACGGTGTTGCCGCCGGTGGCCAGACTTAAAATAGTCCTCCCGGCGAGAGTCTGCATCACCTTCAGCGTATCGGCGAATTGACCTGAACCACCTAATTTCACCGGGCCAAGTTTGGCAGGCCGCGCCCCGGCGATGATCTGGCTCGTCACCGGATCCAGCACGTCGCCGAAGGGGTTGACCGCCACAATCGCGCCGACCAACACGCCGCCGCCGATCTTGATGCTGGCGGTGCCGAGGCCGGATTTCATCGCCCCGGCCATTCCGAAGATTTTGCCCAGCGTAGCCCCGGTCCCCGCGCCCACGTTGCCCTCGGCCACCGGTCCGGCTTGCGCGGCGGAAACTGCGGCGTAACCCATTTCCGGGTCCGGGTGGCGGGCGGATTTGCCCAGGCCCAGGTCAAAGAGGATTGCCGCCGGGACAATCGGGACGCGCGTGGCACCCAGGCCGTATCCAATTTTCTGCTCGGCCAGGTATTTCATCACGCCTGAAGCCGCGTCCAGCCCGAAGGCCGAGCCGCCCGCCAGCACCACCGCGTGCACTTTGTCCACCAGGTTAATGGGGTTCAGCAAGTCGGTCTCACGCGTGCCGGGGGCGCTGCCGCGCACGTCCACCCCTCCGACCGCCCCCTTGCGGCAGAGAATGACTGTGCAGCCGGTGAGGGCCTCGTCATCCTGGGCCTGGCCGACTTCAATCCCCGGGATGTCGGTAATGGCGTTGTTGCGTTTCATGGGTTTACTTAAGGCTGTGGATCAATTCAAGGAATTCATCCCACTCTTCTTTGAAAAAGTGCAGGGTGACGTTGTTGAGTTCCAGATGATAGGTGGTTTCACCATCGGGTTCATCGGCTTTCCAGGCCAGGTAGCTTTCGGTCTCGGCCAGGGTTTCGGTCTTGGGTTCGGGGGCAGTCTTGGGCATATAAAATCTCCTTTTCGATACACTCATTATACGGACTATTTGACTAACATGCACATCAAAAAACGAAGTCACTTGACTTTCTAGGTGCTTTTGAGACTTGGTGGTTCTACTTTTGACGGGTCCGGTTCCTTGCCCCGGCGCTTCTGCCACCCAGCGCGGATTTTACGGAGCCATTTCGGCACATGCGGAGGCGGGAGGATATCTTCTTCCGGCGGCCAGGGGTCTCTATCGAGCAGCTTGCGCGTGGTATACCGGCCAACGAGTTGCAAGGTCGCCAGCAGGGGCGCGGCGATGATGATGCCCAGGATGCCAATCAGATTGGCGGCGATGATGGCAGCAATCAGCACGAAGGCTGGATGGACTTTCAGAGTATTGGCCATGATGCGCGGAGCCACCAGATTGTCGAAAACCTGGTCAATGACCAGGGCAATGATAATGACAACGACCGTATAGGCCAGCGGTGAAAGCCCGAATGGGTTGCTCCCCTGGAAATAAGTGACCAGACCGAGCACAATCCAGTTGATGGCCGGACCGATATATGGCAAGAAACTGGCAAACCCGGCGATGAGAGCCACCCCGATGGCGTAGTGGACTCCCAGGATGCTCATAAAAACCGTATAAGCGATCACCTTCGAAAAGAAAATAATGATCTGCCCGCGTAAGAACGCGTTCCAGATGTGCCCCAGTTTTTGACTCAGGCGGCGGATATCTTCGGCATAACCGGGGATATCCACCTGGATAATGCGAGTACGAAAACCGCCGCTCTCCAGCAGGAAGAAGTACGAGACGACCACCACAAACGCCGTCCAGCCCAGTGTGGAGGCTGCGCTGCCTGCCAGGGTCCCGACCAAACCGCCCACTTTTCCCAGGGCAGGCTCAACGTAGGAAAGGATCTGCTGGCCGATGGTCTGCCAGTCAATTGTGGAGAAGTCGAATCTGAATGGCCCAATTACATAAACTTTGTGGGAGAGGCTTTCAATAAAAACCGGTAATTGAGTGGTGTAATTCTGAACAGCGGTGATCAAGTTCTGCACCTGCCCGATCAGGGCAGCACCGCCCCAGGTCAGCAAAGCCAGCAGGAGGAGAACAAATACCAGATAGATGAGATTGACCGCCACCGCCCAGGCGAGAGGCGTCCTCTTGCTCATCAGCGAGGCCAGCGGTAATAAGAGATAGGCCAGGATGAACGCCATCAGCACCGGGCCGATAATGAATTTAAAGCGCACCAGCAAAGCGCCCAGAACAACCACCAGTGTCAGCGTCACCACGAGTTTGGCCATGGCGCCCCAGCGCGGCGAGGCGGGAGGCTGAGTCTTTTCCATGATTTTTTCTCCTTGGTTATATTCTATCGCCAAGAGAAGGAATTTACAACCGGCGTGCGCTTATAATACCCTCCATGCGCCACTCCAAACATACCCTGCTCCTGCTCGCTTTTCTCTTGCTCGCCTCCTGCTTTCCCATCCGGCCAGTCGAACAGATCACTGTCATTCCCCACCCCGACGGTCCGCTCTACGTCGGCGACCAGGTCAGCTTCGAGGTCTTGGCACCCGTCATAATAGGCGACAAGACCGGCAGCATCGAAGTTACGTTTGACGGTCAGGAACTCGGTAGTGCCGGATTCGCTCCCTATGGCATTGGCGGACGCAACCAAGCCACCCTGTGGTGGGTCTGGAATACGCGCGACCTGAAACCCGGCAGCTACACCCTGACTTTCACCCGTCTCCCCGACAACACCACCTGGACCGAAACCTTCTCTCTCCACCCGGCAGACCTGGTCCCGTCGCCGGAACCCAACGCGCACTGGGTTTCAACCGCCACGGTCTGCTGCAATCTCTACTACATCACCGGCACCGCTGCCGAACGCGACATAGCCACCCTCAGCCAGGAAGCCGACCAACAGTCAGCGGCCGTGTCTGCTCAAATGGGTTCCAGCCTCAACGAGCGCATTGACATCGTTTTTATGTCGCGCGTCGTCGGTCAGGGCGGTTTCACCTGGAGCGGTATCTACACCTCTTACTTGGACGACAATTACATCGGCAACGATATGTCCATCTTGTTCCACCATGAATTTGTCCACTACTACGACAGTGCACTGGGAGGCAATTATCTGCCGTCCATGCTTCAGGAAGGATTGGCTGTCTATCTGACCGGCGGACATTTCAAACCCGAGCCGCTCGGACCGCGCGCCGCGGCTTTGCTCGCCCTGGGCTGGTACATTCCCCTCACCACCATTGCCAACGATTTCTACAACCAACAGCACGATATAAGCTACCTGGAAGCCGGGGCGCTAGTCAAGTACCTGGTTGAAACCTACGGCTGGGGTGCATTCAACGAGTTCTACCGGACCATTCCTGCGCCGGAAAACCGGACGGTTTCCGCCGTGATGGACAATACCTTGCAAGACCACTTTGGCATCTCTCTCGCGGACTTGGAAACTGCTTACCTTGCATCCCTGCAATCCCAGCCTGTCACGGGGGATGTGGGCACCGACCTGCAACTAACGGTAACCTTCTTCGATACCGTCCGCCGCTATCAGGAGGTTCTCGACCCATCCGCCTACTTCCTGACTGCCTGGTTGCCCGACGGCTCGGTCATGCGTCAACGCGGCATCGTGGCGGACTTCCTGCGCCATCCGGAGGGATGGGAGAACCGGCTGTTCGAATCCCTGCTCATCCGCTCTCAAAGAGAATTATTCAGCGGGGGCTACAA
>JAPLGV010000267.1:0-4417 GCA_026389975.1 Chloroflexota bacterium | reverse complement strand
GCTCATCCGCTCTCAAAGGGAATTATTCAGCGGGGGGTACAAAAGCGCAGAACGCACCTTGAGATGGACGAATTGGTTATTGAACGTTGTTACACCTTAGAAAAATATCAGGCGGCAAAAGATGCCGCCTGAATTGGTTCTCAATCTGTTATCAAAAAAATGGATTTACGCGCAAGTCCCGCCGATCAACGGAACCAGGAAAGGAACTATTTTACACCATAGACTGAGTTGGTCAATGATCACAAAGATGCCCACACAGGCGCAGATGACCAACAAAAATAAAATCACGATAATTAGCCATATCGGGAACTTCTTCTTTGCCGGGGCAATCGCCATCAGCACTGGGCCAGCCGGCACTTGGCCGGAGTAAGCCTGAACGGGAGCAGGAGCCGGAGCAGGGACCGGAGCCGGAATTGGGACCGGAACTGGTCTGGGGACGGGTGTAACTGTCCTGGGGGCCTGGGACGAAGCGATGATCGTCGCGTTCGGGTCGAAAGCAGCCTCGTACATCAACACGATATTTTCACCAAATGAGACTGTATCACCCGGATTCAACACCTGTGAGCCGGTGATGCGCTGTCCGTTGACGAACGAGCCATTGGTCGAGCCGAGGTCCTGGATCACGTAAGCGGAGCCATGCAGGCTCAGTCTAGCGTGTTTGCGCGAGATTTCGCCATCATTGATGGCGACGCCGTTGCTCGCGTCACGTCCGATTATGATTTCGGGCGCTTCAAGCGGATAGATCTTTCCGGTATTTGGTCCGGAGCGCATAACGAACTGGAATTGAGCAGCCATGGTTCCTCCTGAATGAATCCTGTTTATCGAAATCTTCTCTAAGTGTACAGAGTTTTATGGAAAATGTCAAATCACCCGTTTCACCTATTGGCTTCGAATGGTGGCAGTATGTTCAGCAGGTATGGTTGGAGAGCATTCCTTCTTCGAGAAGGGTTGGTTATTTTGGTTCCCTGGGGTTTACCGTAACACATTCCCGCCCGTAGGGCAAACCGGAGCCTGCCTCCGCAGGGGATGTTCGCCCAGGGCAGATACCCAGGTCTGCCCCTACGTTACGGTAATCCCCAATGAGTTGTTATTTTCTACAAGTTGTGCTATTTTATCACACTAAATTGTCATCAATTTTTTGGCTTTGAGAAATCCCACACGGCGTTTTTTAGAGGATCTAAAACTTGCGCGGTGATGAGAAAAATGTATAATGGTGCAAGATATTAAATTTAGGTAATCATTATGAGCGGAGGGAAGGTTTAGAATGAAAACGCACACCGGGGTTTTACGCGAAGCTCGCCATCGCCTGGAACAAAATGACGTCCCTGTTGATGCACAGGAACGTTTGCTTGAACTGTTGAACCTTTTGATGACCATCATGGATGATACGATGCTCCAGGATGGAACATTTTCCATGCACCTTATGGATGTGCTGGCTGATAAGGGGAACCTCCTGATGCTGATTCAGCGCCAGGCGGCGGAACTGGACGCTCTCAAGCGTATTACCATGAATCTGACCTCCAGCCTGGACCTCCAGGCCGTGCTGGATGGCGTGGTCAAAGAAGCCATGCAGCTGGTCAAAGACGCACAGGATGCTCATATTTACTTGTTCCAGGAAGAAAAACTGGTCTTTGGCGCCTCTTTGAAAAATGAGTGCGAAAAGACAAAGACGCACAGGATGCTCATATTTACTTGTTCCAGGAAGAAAAACTTGTCTTTGGCGCCTCTTTGAAAAATGATGGCGAAAAGAATGTTCAATTTTCTGAGCCGCGCCCTGATGGACTGACCAGTAAGGTGGCTCGAGAGAAAAAGACCATTATCGTCGAAGATATGACGAATCATCCCCTCTACAAGGGTGTGCCAAAAACCTGGCGCGGTTCGATCATCGGTATTCCATTGAAGATGGACAGCCGTGTCGTCGGTGTGATGAACCTGGCGCGTACAAGCGCAGGGGAATTCAACCAGTCCGAAATCCGCCTGCTAACCCTTCTGGCCGACCAGGCAGCCATCGCTATCGTCAATGCCCGCTTACATGCGGCGGTTGGCCACCAGGCGCGCAGTGATGTACTGACCAAACTACCCAACCGCCTTGCTCTGGACGAACGCCTGGATAAAGCAATCGCTCAATCTATCTATTCCGGGAATCCCTTCTGCGCGGTCATGATGGACCTGGATGGTTTTAAGATAATCAACGATACCTATGGTCACGAGGTCGGTGACGAAGTTTTGCGGCAGGTTGCCACTTCGATGGAAAAGTCTCTGCGCTCGACCGACTTCCTGGCTCGTTACGGCGGTGATGAATGGACCCTGGTCCTGACTGAGACCAATCTGACCCAGGCGCAAGTGGTGATCCAGAAAATTCAGAACGGCTTACGGAATAATCCCATCCATCTTCCGGATGGAAAGATAACCTATATAGGCATTTCCGGTGGGGTTGCGCTCTACCCTCTGCATGCAGATACGGCTCCGGGTCTGATCCGTGCCGCCGACGAGGCGCTGTATCGGGCGAAGAAGAGCAGCCAGGGGCAATTCCTGGTGGCCCACAACGGCGATGCCTGACCTGCTCTTGCTGAAATAACTGGTGCGCGAGATTATGGAGCCGCTCCTTGTTTTCCATCGCGGAGGCCGCTGACTGCCTCTGTTTTGTTTTCTTGGGGTTATATATTGCAAAATACCTTGGAGAATCGACATGCCCCGTAAAGTAAAACTTATCTTTAACTCAACTGCCGATATGGGTCAGGCCTGGCGGATTGCCAACGACCTCCGCCCGATCATTGCTGATTACGGCCACGCCGACTGGAGCGGCACCGTCTACCCCACGCATGCCACCGAACTGGCCTGTCAGGCCGGGAAACAGGGTTATGACATGGTCATTGCCATAGGCGGCGACGGGACTGTGCATGAGGTAGTCAACGGCCTGATGCAGGTCCCGGAGAAGAAGCGACCTATTTTTGGCATTGTCCCGGTCGGCTCCGGCAACGACTTCGCCCATGCCATCGGTCTGCCTGCAAAGCCGGATGTCGCCCTGGTGCATGCCCTGCGCGGCGAACCGCAGCCAGTAGACCTGGGTATGCTATCCGACGAAACCGGCCGGAAGGAATACTTCGACAATACGCTGGGGATTGGCTTCGATGCAGTTGTCACCATCCGTTCGCACAAACTGCCGGTGGTGCGCGGCTTCCTGATGTACCTGACCGCCGTAATCCAGACGATTCTCCTGAACTTCAACCCGGCGCAACTGCATGTCGAAACCGATACCGAAACCTGGGACTTGCCCACCCTCATGCTGACTCTGTGCAATGGACCGCGCGAGGGCGGCGGCTTCCTGGTCGCGCCGCAGGCCTGCAATGACGATGGTTTACTCGAATACGCAACCATCCGCAAAGTTTCGCGCTTGATGATGTTCCGCCTGGTGCCCGAAGTGATGAAAGGCACGCATGGGCGTTTCAAGCAGGTGCGCACGGGCACATTCCACAAGATGACCCTGAGCTCTGACCGTGCCCTCTACATCCATGCTGATGGGGAAATCTACACCGGCTTCGGCACGGACATTCGAAGGCTATCGCTTGAGGTGGTTCCCGGAGCCATTCAAGTGGTACGAGGGTAAAAAACAGGCAACGAGCGACGAGAAACGAGTACAATAGCAGCACACTCGTTTCTCGTTTTTTATTACCTATGCCTAACATCATCCAGAGTTTCCAGGGTCGCGACATTGGCTATCTGCGTATCGTCGCCCGGTTATGGGGGATTGAGCTGGCCGCGTCTGACACAGACACAGTGTTGAAAGAACTTTCTGCAGCGCTGCTCGACCCGAAACTTGTCACCGAGATCGTTGACGCGCTCCCCGCCGACGCCATGTCCGCGCTCGAGGCGCTGGCAAAAGCAGACGGCAAGCTCCCCTGGGCGGCCTTTGCCCGCCGTTTTGGCGAAATCCGCGAAGCCGGCCCTGGCCGGCGTGACCGGGAACAAATTTACCTGCACCCGGTCTCTGCCGCGGAAGTGCTCTTCTACCGGGCTATGCTGGCAAGAGCATTTTTTGATATGCCTGCCGGCGCGCAGGAATTTGCTTATATTCCTGATGATTTGATTCCGCTGATTCACCACAAAGGACACGACCCCCAAAGAACGGGGGCAAGCGAGCACAAAGGGGAAAAAGATAAGGCCTTAGTATCTTTTGTGCCCTTCGTGGTTAAACAGGGGGATGAGCCTCTCGGCCGTCTGGCCTCGCCGAAGGAACGCGAACATCCGCTCCCGGCCTCCGATCGCCTCCTCGACGACGCCACCACCCTCCTCGCTGCCCTGCGGATGGGACTCCCGACCCCGGAGACGCGCATCCCGGCGTGCGTAGTGACGGAATTCCTGTCAGCGGCGAAAATTATGCGCCCATCTCCTCGCGGGGGATGGGCAGGGGGTGGGG